>JBJTBB010000281.1:0-14762 GCA_046091125.1 Planctomycetaceae bacterium | reverse complement strand
GCCTCCCGCCGTCACCACCCCCCTAGCCGAACGGCTCACCAACCTCTGCGGTACGAGCCTCCGTGAGGCGTCCGACGGAATGCCAGTCGCAGGCGGTGACGTGCTGCTCGCGCCGGGAGGGCGCCACATGGAAATCACCGGTGACCCAGCCCGGCCGCGGATCAGACTCACCGACGCGGAGCCGGAGAACTCCTGACGACCTGCAGCCGCCGTCCTCTTCCGTTCGGCGGCGCGTGTCTGGGGCGCGGGAACACTCGGCGTCGTGCTCACCGGCATGGGACGGGATGGTCTCGCGGGGTCGCGGTCGGTCGTCAACGCTGGCGGCAGCGTCCTCGCCCAGGACGAGCTGTCAAGCGTGGTCTGGGGAATGCCGGGCGAGGTCGCACGGGCGGGACTCGCCGACGCCGTGATGCCGCTTGGACAATTGGGGGTCGAGATCAATGTCCGGCTGCGACGCCGAGTCGGAGCCGGCCAATGACGGGCGGAGCCGGACCATGAAGGTCGCCACGCCGCAGTTCGATTTTCTCCGGTCATTGCTGCGACGCCGGACCGGCGTGTGCATCGATGAAGCGAAGCAGTACCTCGTGGTTGCGAGGCTTCTGCCAATCGTGCGGCAGCGAAAGCTGCCAAGCCTCGAGACACTGCTCGATCGCGTGCGGCAGGGTGGAGATCCCGCGCTCGAACGGGACGTGCTGTGCGCGATGATGACCCACGAGACCTCATTTTTCAGGGACAAGAGCCCCTTCGAGGCGCTGCGCGGCATCGTGACCGATCTCGTGAAGCGGCGGAGCGCGGAGAAGCAACTGGTGATCTGGTCGGCGGCCTGCTCCTCGGGGCAGGAACCGGCGAGCATCGCCATGCTGCTCTCCGAACACTTTCGCGACGTGGTCACGGGGTGGCGTGTGCGACTTCTGGCCACCGACTTCTCCGAGACGGTGCTCACCCGTGCCCGTGAGGGCGTCTACAGCGAACTCGAAACGGCCCGCGGACTTCCCCCGCACATGCTCTCCCGCTATTTCCGCCCACTGCAGGGCAAGTGGAGCCTGGCACAGGAGTGCCGCAGGCTCATCGAATACCGTGCGATGAATCTCAACGCTAACTGGCCGATGATGCCGACCTGTGACGTCGTCTTCCTGCGGAACGTCATGCTCTACTTCGACGTCCCGACCAGAGCGGCGCTGGTCAAGCGTGTTCGTCGGATCCTCAGGCCGGATGGTGCGCTCTTTCTCGGCGGCGCCGAGACGATGATCGGCATCGACGACGGCTACGAACGGATCATGGCCGAAGGCTGCTGTTACTACCGGCCCAAGCGAGGGTGAAAAGGGGACCAGGATCACGGTGAGCCCCTTGCGAAGCGCCGTTCAACCGGTGGTGCGCATGCCGGCAGCGATACCCTGCACGCACAGCCGCAGCAGGTCCCGCAGCGTTTCGCCGTCGCGCTCGCCAGCACCGCCCCCACGACGGCGCATGAACTCGATCTGGATCAGGTTCAGCGGGTCGATCGAAGGGTTTCGGGCCTCGATTGACTTCTGGAACCAGGGCGTCGTCGCGAGCAACTCGCTACCGCCGACGATGTCGAGGATGGACTGCCGGGTACGATCGCGCTCGGAGGCGATCCGCTGCCAGATCCGTCGGCGGACATCGGCATCGTCCGCCAGTTCGCTGTAGCGCTGGGCGATGTACATGTCGGCCTTCGCGAGGGCGAGCGACGCGTTGTCGATCGTGGCCTGGAAAAACGGCCACTGGTGATACATGTCTCGCACCCGCTGCCAAGCGTGACGATCGCCGTACTTGACTTCCACGAGCGCCGTGCCGAGTCCATACCAAGCCGGAATCATGCAGCGGCTCTGGGTCCAGGCGAACACCCAGGGAATCGCCCGAAGGTCATCGAGCGTCCGATGGCCACGACGGCGGGCGGGACGGGAGGCGATCGGAAGGTTTTCGATGTCATCGATCGGCGTCGTCTGCGAAAAGTAGTCGATAAAGCCAGGCTCGTCGACGAGTTCGCGATAGGCGGAGTGAGCCCGAGCGGCCATGGCGTCGAGGAGTCCCGTCCACTCCGTCCGCGGCTCCGACTGGCGGCTGGTGGATGCCATGAGCGTGGCCCACGAGACCTGTTCGAGATGTCGACAGGCGATCTCCACGTCATCGTACCTCTCCGCGAGCACCTCGCCCTGCTCGGTGAGCCGCAGGCTGCCGTCGAGTGTCTCGGGGGGGAGCGAGATGATCCCGCGGGCGGCCGGACCACCGCCGCGACCGAGCGAACCACCACGCCCGTGAAAGAAGGTCAGGCTCACGCCGCGGGTGGCCGCGGCGGCGTGGAGGCGGCTCTGCGCCTCCTGCAACCCCCAGCAGGCGGCGAGGTAGCCGCCGTCCTTGGTACTGTCGGAGTAGCCGACCATCACCATCTGACGATTACCCCGCGCAGCCAGGTGGCTGGCGTACGCCGGCTCGTCGAGCATGGCCGCGAGCGTGCGATCGGCCTGGTCGAGATCGTGGATCTTCTCGAAGAGCGGCACGACGGCAATATCCTGCGGGGCCACTTCGGCGCCCGAGGCGGCGGCCTTCACCTGCGCCTGCCGCCACAGCCACAACACCGCCAGGACGTCGGCTGCAGAGCGGGTGAGACTGACGATCGCCCCGCCGAGACACTCATGGCCGAAGCGGACGCTCGCCGCAGGCAGGACCTCGAACAGCCGCATGGTGTCGGCGGCGAGTGGATCGACGGATGCGGGGTCGATCGAGCCCACCGTACCCATCGTGTCCACGAGCAGTCGCAGCCTCTTCGACTCGTCGGCGGTCCCCTCGTCACCCCATCCAGCGACACCCGCCGCCGAGAGGATGGAGCCCATGATGCCCTCGTAAGCCCGGGCATCCTGCCGCACGTCCAGTCGGGTCATGTGCAGGCCGAAGGTGCGGGCAAGATCCAGCCAGCGACGGGCCGGCGCATCCTCCGGCAGCACGTGGTCCCGTTCGAGGCACTCGATGAGGAGGGACACGTCGTCGGCGACCTCCTCTCCCGAGCGATACGCGGCCGCATTGGGCGGCTCGGCGATCGCGTTCACCCTCGATCGCTCGAGCCTGAATCGGATCATCCGCAGCCATTCCCGATAGACCTCGTGCCGTGTCTCGGGACGCACGACCACGGCCAGGTCCGGCCATCGGATGGCGAGCGCATCGAGGCGTGTCGCAAGCGGTGCTGCTCCATCGGCCTCGTGCAGCGAAATGGTCAGCAGTTCGTGCAGGCGACCGCACCACTCCAGATGTGCGTCGATCGCGGACTCCCGCAGCCGCAGCAGCGTGCGCTCGGTCACGTCGGCCGTGACGCACGGGTTGCCGTCGCGATCGCCCCCCATCCAGGATCCGAAGGTGAGGAACGCCGGTACGCGAAATCGGTATCCGGTAAACGCCGCCGCGAGCCCACGCCGCAGGGACTCATGCACCCTGGGAACCGCCTCCCACAGACGCGGCATGAGGGACAGACCCCGCTCCACCTCGTCCAGCACGGTGGGCCGCGACGGCTTGAGGACCTCCGTCTGCCAGAGGATGAACAGCTCACTTCGGAGATCGCTTTCGAGACCGGCACGTTCCCTCGGCAGCAGATCCTCGCGGTCGAGCACCTCGAGGCTGCGCCGCATCCGCCGCAGCTTGCCGCGGATGCTTCGCCGCTTGGCTTCGCTGGGGTGCGCCGTGAACACGAGCTCGATCGAGAGTCTGTCGAGCGCCCGCTGCACGTCGATAGCGGAGAGTCCGTCCGCCGCGAGCCCGGCGAGTCCCGCCGCGAGCGACTCACCCAAGGGCTTCGGCGCCTGGAGCCGCTCCCGTTCCCGCAACACCCGCACCCGCTGACGATCCTCGGCGATGTTCACGAGGTCGAAAAAAATCGACAGCGCCCTCGCCACGACCCTTGCCTCAGGCATCGCGAGCGACTCGATCCGCTCGGCCAAGCGTGGCTCGGCCTCCTGGCTTCCGGCGCGACGCTCGCGGGCGAGCCGACGAATGTCCGCCACGAGCGTAGCGGCATCGGACCCTTCCTGCTCGAGGATGACGGCGTCGAGCGCACCGGCGCGCAGTCGCACGTCTCGTCGCAGGAGATCGTCGGAAGCGTTCACGGGCGGGCTCCTCTGACTGGGAACAGCTGGGCCGCGACGTGCCGTCCACTCTCCGCCCTTGGAGCGGCGAGACACCCGGGGTTCAGCATAGATTCCCCTTTCGTCGCGCCAACCCTGGCGACCGTTTGCCCGCCGAGCCGGCCGAGCCTAGTCTCAAGGGTCGTCGGTTTGGTCTTAACGGAGGCACCATGAACGCGTGTGACGCCGGGCGTCCCCACTTTCTTTCCGATCAGAGGTTCCTTGCGATTCGCAGCCTGATCGTGGAACTCGCGGCATCGCTCGACCGAGTGGAGCGGCATGCGACGGATTCCGGCTCGCAGCCTTCGGACGATCCGCGTTGGAGGCAGATCGTCGCGGCTCTCGAGTTGCTCGAGACCGGCCGCGCCCGCGCGGAGGCCGTTCAGGAACACTTTTCCGATCCCGTCGAGTCCGGTTGGCGCGCCTCCGGCGGACCGGTGCTCGCCGGCTCCTCCGGCTGCTGTGGCTAGTGGTTTTCCAGGGAGGCAGACGCCATGCAGTACGTCGATCCCCACATCCACATGGTCTCGCGGATCACCGACGACTATGAGTCGCTCGCCCGCATGGGCTGCGTGGCAGTCAGCGAACCCGCCTTCTGGGCCGGCATCGACCGACGGAGCGCCGACGGCTTCCGCGACTACTTTCGTCAGATCACCGAGGTGGAGCCGCGACGGGCGGCGTCCTACGGCATCACCCACTATTCGTGGTTGTGCATCAATGCCAAGGAGGCCGAGAACGTCACCCTTTCCCGAGAGGTGATCCGCGCGATTCCGGAGTATCTCAATGCCCCGAACGTCCTGGGAATCGGTGAGATCGGACTGAACAAAAACACCCGCAACGAGGCCATCGTCTTCATGGAGCAGGTGGAACTGGCGATCCGTCACGACGAGACGATCCTCATCCATACGCCCCATCTGACTGACAAGTTTCGCGGCACCCGGATGATCCTCGACATGCTCGCCGACTTCCCGTCTCTCGACCGTGGACGGGTGGTAATCGATCACGTCGAGGAGCACACGATCCGCCATGCCCTCGACGCGGGATACTGGGCCGGCATGACGCTCTATCCGGTGACGAAGTGTTCGCCCGAACGAGCCTGCGACCTGGTTGAGCGATACGGCCCGGAGAGACTGCTCGTGAATTCCGCCGGCGACTGGGGCCCATCGAGGCCCGTGGCCGTCCCGGACTTCATCATGGCCATGCGGGCCCGCGGCCACGTCGAGGCGCTGATCGAGCGAGTGGTGCTCGACAATCCGCTGGACCTGTTCTCACGCTGCCGCCGCTACGTGCCTCCACCGAGGGTGGCCGATCGCGCAGCCGCCCGGTCGATGGTGTGAGCGGTCGTCGCGAGCTGACTTCGCGACGCGAACGGATGACATTCCTGTGTCCAATCTCCCTCGGGATCACGGTCACAACCGACGGGCTGATGCGAAAATCACCATGATCGCGATCGCACGTCCTCCAGGACAGCCGCTCAGGCCGGTCGGGCCGATCGATGATCGCCCGTCGACGAACGCACTCCGTCGAGCGTGCCGTCGACCTCCCAGACTGCGCCGGTCGTGACGTCGTAGAGCATCCCGACGATTCCTACTCGCCCATCGCGCACGAGCCGGTCGAGGACGGCGCTACGGCGGCGGATATCCGCCACGACCCGCCCGACATTTCGACCCGCGACCGCGTCGGCCACGTCCTGTCGTCGCTCCTGTGCGGTGTCAGCGGGCAGTTGGCAGTCGTCAGGCTGCACCGAGCGGCCGATGCTTTCCATGATGGACGCGAGGTGTCCACACTCCGGCGCGACCGGCACGTCCGGCTGACAGGCGGCCTGGACGGCCGCTCCGACCGCCCCGCAGCGGGTGTGCCCGAGCACGACCACGAGCCTCGCGCCGGCCACAGCGCAGGCGAATTCCATGCTGCCAAGCACCTCGTCGGTACAGACGTTGCCTGCCACTCGGACACTGAAAATATCACCGAGCCCCATGTCGAACAGAATCTCCGCCGGCGACCGTGAGTCGATGCAGGACAGGACAACCGCCACCGGGTGCTGACCGATAGCCGTGGCGGCGACCTGTCGGCTCAGATCCCGCTTGATCCGCTGACCGGTGCGGAAACGCTCGTTGCCCGCCCTGAGGTACGCGAAGGCCCGGTCGGGTGTGAGGTCCTTCTGGAGTTCGCGGCTTGAAAAATCGACGAACTGAATTGAGTCGTCGATGTTGTATTTCGAGCGAAAACCCTTGGTGCTCACATGTACGCCACGGACCGGCCCGATCGAGTCGCGATACTCCCGGACCGTGTCGAGGATGTCGGGATCGATGTAGACCGAGTCGGTCGCGTCGATGAGCACATGACGGCCACGGGGCAAGGCGTCGAGCGTCCGCCGCAGGGCCGCGCGGTTGAGAAAACTGACCTGGTTGGCCAGCTCAACCCTCGTCACGTCCCCGGCAAGATGGTGTTCCACGACCAGCCGGACCGGCCGCCGCAGGTTGCTCCAAAGGATGAAGGCAATGCTCGTCACCAGACCGATCAGGATTCCCCTGAGTGGATCGGTCAGGACGATCGCTACGAGCGTGACGATGTAGGGGATGAATTGATAGCGACCCTCGCTCAACATCTCTCGGAAGATAGCGGGACTCGCCAGCCGCAGACCGGTGGCGATGAGAATCGCCGCAAGGCATGAAAGGGGGATCAGATTGATCACGCGGGGAAAGAGTACGAGGGCGGCGGTGAGGAGCACTCCATGCACGATCGCGGACCGCTTCGTCCGTGCGCCCGCTTCGATGTTCACGCTCGAACGCACGATCTCGCAGGTGATCGGCAGACCACCGAAGAGCCCCGAGACACAGTTGCCGAATCCCTGCGCGACGAGCTCGCGATTGGCCGGCGTGGTGCGGCGCTGACGATCCAGGCGATCGACGGCCTCGGTGGTCAGAAGCGCCTGCAGGGATGCGACCAGCGCGATCGTGAGGGCCGCCGTGTAGACGGCAGGGTTGCCGATCTGAGCGAAGTCTGGTGCGTGCAGGAAGCTTCGCACGTCCACGATGCTCTTGACCACCGGCAGCTCCACGCGGTGCGAGACCTCGATCATCCAGGGTTTTCCGAGAGACTCGAGCCCGAGCACCGCCCCCATTCCGACGATCACCACTGCGAGCGCTGCCGGCATCCCGCACTGACGCAGCGGCTGAAATCGATTCCAGGCCCAGATCAGCGCAAGCGAGAACAGGCCCACGGCCATCGCTCCGGGATGGAGGTCACGGAGCAGTTCCAGAAATTCTGAGAAGGTGTTTTCCTGGTCCGGCTGGAAGAACGACATCTCACCCTCGTAGTCGCTGTCGTGGCCGAAGAGGTGGGGGATCTGCTTGAGAACGAGGATCACGCCGATCGCCGACAGCAGACCCCTCACCACACTCGTGGGTACGAACGACTTGATGAAGCCTCCCTGGGCAAGGCCGAGTGCGATCTGTATGAGGCCAGCGATGACGACCGCCAGCAGGAGCGACTCAAATGAACCAAGTACGGCGATCTGGGCGGCCACCAGGCGGTGAGTCCGGCCGCCGGACCGGAGATCGTGACCTGCGCGTTGCTGAGTGATCCCACGACCACGCCTGCCACGATGCCGGCGATGACGCCACACATCGGCTCCGCCCCCGATGCGAGTGCGAATCCAAGACACAAGGGAAGCGCAACGAGAAACGTGACGAGGCCTGACATCAGGTCGGACGAGAGGTGCCTTGGATCGAAGGGCGACGACGGGGAAACGGCATCGGAGGGGGGCAGGTTCATCAGGGGAGGGTTTCCTTCACACCTTTGGAGGGAGTGGCCGGGGAGTACCTCACTCCCCTCGGGGTCGTGCTCGGCCGACGTGGACCGAAGCCTTTGTCGACCGTCCGCCTCACATCCGAGGCCTGGGCGTTCCTCGAAGAAGAGGAACACGGACGGAGAAGTGGTCGCTACGGTCGACTCACAACCGCAACGGTGCCAAGGCACCGCCCCGCAGGCGGTGGCCAGTCTCATGCCCCAAGCCGATCGAATGACGCCCCACGGTTCCCGCCGTGGACGAGAAGCCACAGGCACTGCGGCCGATCGTGACGCTGGCCCCCTGCAACCCGCCCATCCGCTGACTCACGCAGCGGATGGCAATCTCAGCCTCATACTCCGTGTCTCGTTCATCGCAAGGCCGTTCGTCGCAGGGTCGCTCGTCCGACCGCTCGGCTGCATTCGACTCAGCACACGGCCATCGGGAACACAGCCATCGCCGAAGCGGCGGGCAGCATCAGGCCCCCGATCACAAGCAGGATCGAGGCCTTTCGAACCAGAGTCGTTCGTTTCACTAAGAAGTCCATCGAATCGATCATCGGTTCCGCCTCCGCCAGGCCATCACCGAAAACACCATTCCTTCATAGGCTTTTCCCGGCGGAGAACAACGTTCATCCCTCGATGGCGCTTGGATCCCTCGTCGTAAACCCAGGCCGTTATTTCTTTTCGAACAGGTCCCGGGTCTCCAGTACGCTCGTCACGCCGTCGCCATCCAGCCAGGCACGGGCGGCCGGATCAGCCCGCAGAAAGGCATCCCAGAAGGCCGTGCTGATCGCCAGAATCACCCTGTGATGATTCGGGTTGCGGCTGAGCGTTTCACCCGGGAGGATCCGGTCGCCAAAGGCCGAGTGCTGGGCGTTCTCAAGAACCAACTGATACGCGAGCCCCTCGGGAAGCGCGGGAAACACGGCCAGCCGCGACTCGATCGTCTGGCCGCCGACCGGCGAGGCGTCACGGGTGCCGGTCATCAGGAGCCACGGAATCCGCACGCCAGCGAACACATCTCCCGGATCGAGCGTGCCGCCCGGTGTGCCGGGGCTCATGATCACGGCGGCCTTCACCCGATCGTCCCGATGTCGCTGACCGACACGTCTCAAGGACTGACCGCCGATGGCCTGCGCGGTTTGCGCGCCAAATGAGTGTCCGGATAGACCGATGCGTGAGAGATCGAGCCGCCCGGACAGAAGGTCCGTGATTGATGCATCGCTGCGGCCTTCCTGACAACGTTCCAGGTGATCGAGCACCGCCGAGACGTCGCCGAGACGCAGCATGAGATTCTCCCACGACACCGCGGCCCTGAGCGCCGGAAGCCTCGCGGCGATCGGCAGTCCCCGCCACACGGACTCGTCACTGCCCGGATGCTGCAGCGCGACGACGACATAGCCGCGGGCCGACCAATGTCGGCCCAGGTAGGCGGGTCCTTCCCTCGAGCCTCCCAGTCCGTGACTGAAAACAACGACCGGCGCTGGCTCCCGCCGGGTCGGCAGGAGCACCCGCACCGGGATATCCCGTCTGCGCGTCTCGTCTCGGATCGTCAGGTCGCGCACTGCTTCCCCGAGACCATTCCCGGATACCGCTTCATTGGGCGACGAGAGAGCATCCTCTCGCGTCGGCACCACCAGCGGGTCGTACTCCGGCGAAGGACGTTCGGCGAAAGCGGTCATGGACGTCACGCCCTGCAGGAGCACGATTCCCACGATCCAACGGTGAACGGACGGCCGAGGAGAGGGAAATCGACGAATCAGCCCATATCTGCGGGTGCGGATCATACGTCAGCGTCCTGTGAAAGGGCCACTCGGGGAGACTCCGAGAGTATGATGATTTTCGAGCGGATTTGCGGAGTCGACCCGTGGCCGCGCGGGGGATGATTCGAGCGGCTGCCAACCGTGATTCACGAACATGCCGACCTACGTCTACGAAGTCGTCAAACCGGACGGTTCCAGCGGCGAGCGTTTCGAAATCGTCCAGCCGATGAGCGAGCCCGCGCTCGCTTCACACCCTGAAACCGGAGAGCCCGTGCGTCGGGTCATCACCGGTTTCATGATCGCCGGCAAGTGGTCCGATCTCGGCGGTCGCGGCACGCTCTCCAATGCCAATCTCGAACGGATGGGTTTCACGAAATATGTCCGTGCCGGCGACGGCCGCTACGAAAAACACGTGGGGGGTGGCCCCGACGTGATCTCCTCCGGCTGACCCCGATCGAGACACCCTTCCCTGCCCCTCGCAGGTGATGGTCATGCGACCGCGTTTGAAGTAGTCCTGTTCATGTTCACCCCGAGGAGCCTCCAGCATGGCGTGCCGAACCGATCGATTGACGCTCGACCAACTCGTCCCGTCCGCCGACCGTCCCCAAAAGCATGAAGCCATCGCGATGCTTCGCGTCCCGACACGATCTTCGGACCGGCGATCCCGCGTTCGTCGGCTCCTCGTCCTGCTTGCGTCCCTGTCGTGCACGACCATCGCCGTTGCGAAAGAAGCCGACGTCGATGTCGGCTCCAAGGCGCCTTCCTTCGAGGCCCTCGATGACACGGGCGAGGTCTGGCGTTCGTCCGACCATGTCGGAAAGGAAATCCTGGTGGTGTATTTCTATCCAGCCGACATGACCGGAGGCTGCACGAAGCAGGCCTGCGGCTTTCGAGATGATCACGCAAAACTGAAAACGGCCGGTGTGACCGTCGTCGGTGTGAGCGGCGATAGCGTTCGTAACCACCAACTCTTCCGCAAGGCCCACTCCCTCCCGTTCACGCTCCTGGCCGACACCGAAGGAAAGGTGGCGGCGGCCTTCGGCGTGCCCACGACGCCCGGCGAGAAGACGGTCTCGGCCCAGATCGACGGGGTCGAGGAGAGCCTCGTGCGGTCGCTCACCACCCAGCGGTGGACGTTCGTCATCGGCCGCGACGGCACGATCCTCTCCAAAAATACGAAGGTGGCCGCCGCGGATGACAGCCAGGCCATCCTGAAGCTCCTGGAGACTGCTCGAGGCAAGTGACCGTGGATCACCCATGATCATCTGCGGGGGAATCGCCATAACCTTTAACGCACTCCGCCGTTCATACTGACGGGCTCCTCACACACCGGCGGTAGGTATGCGTCCATGGACGGTCGGAATCGTCGGCGGGGGGCCTGGAGGCCTCTTCACGGCCCATTGCTTGATGCAATTGGCCCGTCGACCGATCCGTATCAGCCTCTTCGAAGGCTCGACGCGACTGGGCGGCAAACTGCTCACGCGGCGATTCGAAGCCATCTCGGCCCGCTACGAGGCGGGCGCCGCAGAGTTCTACGACTATTCAGCTGTCGACGAGGACCCATTGAAGTCGATCGTGACCTCACTCGGACTCTCGACCGTTCCGCTGTCTGGGTCGGCGGTCGTGATGGATGGCGTCATGCTGGGCTGCGTCGAGGACTGGGAGACCCAACTCGGAGTGGATGCAACCAGCTCGATCCTGGAGTTCGACCGCCGATCGAAGGCCTCGGAGTCTCCGGGCGAGTATTACGACTCGGGCACCCTCGGCTGGGCCGAGGTGCATGCCACTGACAGCGCGGTGGACGTCAGTGGTGATCGATTCGTGACCGAGATCGCTCGCGTCCGGCATCCCGTCGCACGACGGTATCTCGAGGTCCTGCTCAAGAGCGATCTGGCCACCGAACCGACCGCGACGAGCCTCAGGTACGGGCGGCAGAATTACCTCATGAACGACCCGGCCTACATGGGCTTGTATGCGATCGCCGGCGGCAATGAACAGCTCGTCTCCCGCCTGACCGACGTCATCGACGTCGATCGCCACATCGGCCGACGTGTCACGGCTGTCGGGCGCAGTGACGCGGGTCGGATTGCGGTGACCGTCCTGGATGCGGCTGGGCATGCCGACGCGATCGGATTCGACGTCGTCGTGCTCGCCCTCCCCATGAACCACCTCCGGCAGCTCACCTGGACATCGCCAAGGCTGGAAGTGGCGATGCGGAGACACATCACCGGACACGATCACCCGGGACACTACCTGCGGATCACGGCAGCTTTCGACCGCCCTTTCTGGCGACGCACGGTCCGGGATTCGTTTTTCATGCTCGACCGTTTCGGCGGATGCTGCCTGTATGACGAGTCAGCCCGCGAGCCGGGCCTGCACCAAGGGGTGCTCGGCTGCCTGCTCGGAGGCGATGCGGCCAGGCGCATGGCGTCACTCGGTGACGACGAGATCGTGGGGGCCGTCCTGGGAAGCCTGCCGCAAAGCCTCGGCATTGGACGATTGCTCGAAGCCCACGTCCACCGCTGGACGGATGCCGTCAGCGGCCTCCCGGGCGGCTGCCGGCCACTCCCACTGGATCAGCGACATCGCCCCGAACCCATCGAGCACGATCGTCTCTTTCTCGTCGGGGATTATCTTTTCGACTCGACGCTCAACGGAGTCCTTGATTCGGCCTCGTACGTGGCCGATTGGATCGTCGCACTTCTCGACATGGGCCCATTCCACCGATGAACCAGGATCCTCCCGCGATGCCAGACTGCTCGAGCGTCATGGAGCCACCATTTGGCGGTCGCATCGAGTCCCTGCCCCTTGGGGAGGAGGGCTCACTGACGCTGCTGCTCGTAACGACCGGTGAACCGTCCGGCTTCGAGGAGGTCGACGCCGATCCGGTCGCCGCCGCCGTGATCGGCTGGGTGAACGCCGAGGCCGAACCGATGCCGCCGGTCATGGTTCCACTGTATGGGATGCTCGTGGTCTGGACGCCGCGGCGAGCAGCGCTCGGCGCCGATGCGGTGCGACTGCCAGTCGTGCGGGATGCGGTGCTGTCGTGTTCGCGACGGCAGGCCGAACTGGTCCATATCGAGCGGGAAGCTGAGTCGCTGCTTGGCACCACCGGGGATGACTGCCGTTTCGGCTTCAGCTTCTCCGCCAACGATCTCGCCCACGTCGAACATCTCGCGGCCCGGCATCGTCGAGCGGTCATGGCACAGATCGCCCTTGCGAACATCGCCTCGGACATTCGACGCCCGCCACCACATCCTCCCACGCTCGCGGGGCAGGTCGGCGAGCGACTGCGGGACAGGCTACGGCTCACCGAAAGGCTCGAGTCCACCGAGGGGAAACTGGAGATCGCCGAACAGGTCTACACCTCGTGTGGTCAGCGATCGAGCGAGTTTCTCATCGGCAGACGCCAGATGTTGCTCGAATGGATCATCATCCTGCTGCTGGCTGCCGAGACCCTGCTTTTGGTCGTCGAACTCCTCTCGTCGACGAGTGCACCCGGAGGGACGACGTGAACAGCGATGCGGACGGCACGACACGCCGCATCCGACCGGTCAGGTTGGACTCGATCGATGTCCTGCGGTCGGCTGCGATCGTACTCATGGTGGTCGTGCACTTCGTCGAAAACCTTTCAGGACGACATGGTGGCGCCGACCCCTTCGCCGATGGCTACCGCGCCGTCTGGCTTCCCACCGGATTTGCGGCGCCGATCTTCAGCTTTCTCACCGGACTCAACTACCGGCTGTGGGCCGACGGACTCGTCGCCCGTGGCGTCGCCGACGAGGCGGTTTCGAAGGCCACGGTCCGCCGCGGACTGTTTCTCATCGGCCTGGGATTCGCCTTCAACGTGCTCGTGTGGCTGCCGGAAGACACATTCAATTGGGACATCCTGACCTTCATCGGAGCATCGCTCATCCTGCTCGACGTCGTGCGGAAGATGCCATCGCCGGTGCCGCTCGGGGCCTGCGTCGTCGTGCTCGCGACCGCCCCCGTCCTCCGCACGATCGCCGACTATCCCGCTTTCTGGAAGACCGGCTGGTTCGACTACGACTGGACGCTCGGGGACGTGCTTCTGGGGTTCCTCGTCGTCGGCTACTTCCCGATCGTCCCCTGGATACTCATGCCGGTGGCCGGTTACATCGCTCGCGATTCGATTGTCGGCACCGGGACGCGCTCATGTCCGTCGCGGTCGCCCATCGGACCGTTGGTCATCGGGGCAGCGTTCCTCGTGGCTTCCATGACCACCCTCGCCGTGCGCCCGCTCATCAGTCAACGGATGCTCCTCGGGACGTCGTCGGGATGGACGATGTTTCCGCCATCGACCGCCTACCTGCTGGGACCCCTGGGGATAACGATCCTCGCCGCGACGCTCCTGCATCGGCTGATGGACTGCCGGGAGAGTGGCCTGCTCACCAAGCTGACGCGTTGGACGAGACCGCTGAGCCGTCACGCCCTGTCGGTCTACCTGCTCCACCACGTCGTCCACGTATGGCCGATGTGGATCGCAGGCCTCAGGATCTCCGGTGACGTCTCGGCCTTCTGGCAGGTTGCCGTTCCTCCGGGCACGTCACTCGTGCTCGCGTTCCTGTTTCTCGTCGCCGTCGTCATCCTCTTCGAGTGGATCGATCGTCGGGGCCTGCCGTCGGTCGAGTCGTTGATGCGCTGGCTATGCGACGAGGGACCGTGATGCCTGGATCATCCTTCCACGCTGGGCGGAAACTGCCTGCGCACGAGGATCGCCACCGAGATCGTGAGGAGCGTCACCGACAGCAGCACGACCGCTCCGATCTGGATCCATGCCGGCTGGTTGTCGACGAATAGTTGCATCTCGGCTGGCAGTTTCCACCTCCAACCCATCCATTCCACGAGCAGACTGCGCAGCCGCAGGCTCACCGTCACCTGGTTGACGACAGCCGGCAGGACTCCGGCCAGGAATTCGACGACCAGGGCCACGCCGACGCTCGCAACCAGCGCCCGCTTCGGCATGATCACGGCCGGCAGCGAAAACAGCGCCGCGCGTCCTGCACACGACAGCATCGACAGCGTGACGAACATCACGCCCAGTCGCCAGGAATCC
>JBJTBB010000280.1:0-11403 GCA_046091125.1 Planctomycetaceae bacterium | reverse complement strand
GGTCGGCGCGACGCTCGGCGACGGTGTGCGAATCGGTCCCGGTTGCCAGGTGTCCTCGCGGGCGGTCATCGGCAGGGGCACCACGCTCGATGCGAACGTGGTGATCCTCGGGGACGTCGAAATCGGCGAGGGCAACCGACTTCACGCGGGGTGTGTCGTCGGCGGGGAGCCGCAGGATTTCAGCTACAGGGGCGGTCGCACGCGTGTCGTCATTGGGCATCGCAACGTCATTCGCGAAGGTGTCACGATCAACCGTGGCACGGAAAAGGAAGACGGCGAGACGGTCGTTGGAAGCGACTGCCTCCTGATGGCGTGCTCGCACGTCGCGCATGATTGCCGCGTGGGTGACCGCGTCACGCTCGCCAATGGGGTCCTTCTCGGGGGCCATGTGCGGGTCCATTCTCATGCGTCGCTGTCGGGCTGTGTTGCCGTTCATCACTGGGCCACCATCGGCACGTGCGCCTTCGTCGCGGGGCTGAGTCGCGTGCTGCACGACGTTCCCCCATTCATGCTGTGTGATGGATCGCCTGCGCGGGCGAGGTGCATCAACACGGTCGGCCTGCGGCGAAGAGGCTATTCTCGCGAGGATATCGACGCCCTCAGCGAAGTGTACCGGTTGCTGTACAGGGCGAGGGTCGGTCTCGAACCGGCGAGGGAGTTGCTCGAGGCCAAGGGCCTGCTCCTGCCGTCGGTTGGCGAGGTGCTCGACTTCCTCGAGAGTCAGAAGCGTGGGGTGAAGGGCAGGGCCCGCGAACGAAGGAGGGTGGCATGAAGCCGGTTCGGGTGGCGGTCGTGGGTTGTGGTCACCTGGGTGCGATTCATGCCCGTCTCCTGTCTGCCCGTCCAGACGCTGCGCTTGTCGCCGTGGTCGACCCGTCACCGCTGGCGGTTGGTCGGGTCGCGGCCGAGTATGGGTGCCAATCGCTCTCGGCTCCCGAGTCGCTTCCGGGCATGGTCGATGCGGTGGTGGTCGCCGCTCCGACGGGGCTCCACGCCGACGTGTCGTTGCCGCTGCTCGAGGCGGGGATCGATCTGCTGGTCGAAAAACCGATCGCCACGTCGACCGTCGAGGCTCAGTCCATCAGGGATATTGCAGCACGTCGTGGGCGCGTGGTCGCCGTCGGGCACGTCGAGCGTTTCAACCCCGCCTGGAGGGAGGCCGTGGTCGGAGTGGAGGGTGTGATTGCGGTGACTGCGCGACGCATGGCGCCGTTCACGTTTCGGTCGCTCGACGTCGGTGTCGTGCTGGACCTGATGATCCACGACATCGATCTCGTGCTGTCACTCGATCCAGGGCCATTGGAGAATGTTGAGGCTGTGGGGGTCGTTGCGACCGGTGGCCACGAAGATGCGGTTCGGGCGCGGCTGCGATTCGCCTCGGGATTGATCGCGGATCTATCCGCCTCTCGGATCGCTCCCGGTCTTGATCGTTCGATCGAGATGTGGGCCGAGACGGGGTTCGTTTCAGCCGACTTTCAGACCCGACGTGTCACTCGCACCGTGCCATCAGCCGAGGTCGCCGGGGGTGGATGGGCGGCTCACCTCGTGCCGTCTGCGGAGCGGGAAGGACTGAAGTCCTCATTCTTCGACCGGGTCCTCCCAACCACTGTGGTTGAGCCGCCTGCAGCCAACGCGATCCAGATGGAGCACGATGATTTTTTTTCGGCCGTTCGTGGTCGTCACGATCCGCTCGTGAGCGCTACGGCTGGGCTCGACGCCCTGCGCGTGGCGGAGAGGATTCTCGCGAAACTGAGGACTGTGCCACTCGGGACGACGAGTGAAGTTCGACGGCCTTTGGAAGAGAGGCTGAAGCGAGCTGCCTGATCGGCCGGTCGTCGCGTTTTCGTGGCGGTCCTGGATGTTGGGTGGCGGCCACGGACGTGTTCGATGGGTGGCCGGTCGCGTCGCTCGTCGGAAAAGGCGTCCAGGCAGGGTGAGCCTGCATCGACTTGCCGGGTGGCTCTGATTTCGGAGGTCGGTCCACGCCGAAGGACATTCGTATGGGTAGGGGTCGTCGAGCGGCGCTTGGAAGCGGTGGCTGGAGGCGGGGGCCGGTACCGGCTCTGATGGGCATGCTGGTTGTGGCCATCGGGGTGGTCGACCCGACGGATCAGTTGTGTGGGGTTGTCTCCGCTCGTGAGCCGCATCCCAGGGACAATCCGGGTTCAGCGTCTCAATCGCTCGTCGACGGTTCGCTCCAACCGCCGCCGATTCTTTTCGAAGGCCTTGGACTCGAAGGGTTCGGGGGGCGGTCCTCGATCGCACGGGCGCTTCGAGAATGCGAAGCGGAGCGAGACGAGCGGCATCCCGTTGATCTGGGCATGACCGTGGTGGGGCCCGGTTCACGCGTCGGGGTCAAACCGCTCAAGCTGCAGGCCGACACGCCGGTACCTGGACCACTGCAGGCGGTGGTCAAGAGCCGTGTCAGCGGCGTCGATGTTTCCGCTGGCGTGGACGCCTCCGCGGAAACGATTCAAAGTGGCCCAGCGAGATGGATGGGCGGGATCGGCATCCGTGGCGAGGGGCCGGCAGGTCGCGCGGAATTGGCATTGCGCACGAGCGTGCGGTACGCGGATGCGCAGCGTCTGATTCGGGTCGAGGTGGGGCCTCGATTCGAGCGACCGCTCGGAAAAGGGATGATGTTCTTTCTTGACGGAAAGGCAGAAGCCGAAACGGCGCCGTCGCTCGTCGAGCCGGTGGCCACATTGCTGGGGATGAGCGCGGAGGGTCTGGGATTCGTCGGGCTGACGGGCCGCACGGGTTTGGTCCGCTGATCCTGCCTGGAGATCCGCCGCCAGCACGGCAGCCGAGGCGTCCGGGGAGTGCAATCCGGTCCGTCGATCGGTTAGGCGAGATCCCGCTCCTGGAACAGGAGCAAGCCAACGAGAATCGCCACAGTGGCGTAGAGGCCGGCGTAAAGTCCAGCCCATGCCAGGTAACTCCACGGTACGGGGGTGCCGCCCATCACGGCGGCCTCGATTGTGAAATGATCGAGGACCGGCAGCAGCGTGGCGACGAGCTGCCCGAAGAATCGCACGATGGCGAACTTTCCGACGCTCGACTGCACGAGCAGCGGAACGAGGTGTCCGAGAACGTAGACGCCGAACGTGATCACGAGATTCGGCACGAGTCCCACCCGGGTCGACACCGCGAGGCTGATCGATGCGAGTACGATCGCCTCGAAAAGGCACAGTACCAGGCCCGGCACGACGGTGATCATTTCGCTGGCACAGTCCCGCCAAAGCGGATCCTCCTTGGCCGACTCCCGGGCGTCGTAGACCACCTTGATGCTCGTGGTGCCCAGCAATACCGCTCCCAAAACGAGTACGAGCAACGTGACCACGAGCACCAGCCCGGCGTACTTTCCAAGGAAGAAACCCCTTCGTGTCAGCGGTTTCGAGAGAACGGTAAGGGCCGTTCGTCCCTCGATCTCATCTGCCACGGCGACGCTCGCCGTCCAAACCCCGACGACCAGTGCCAGGACTTTCACGAGGGTCAGTCCGCTGTCTTTGAGGATTTTCACGTCGTCGCCGAACGTGTTGTAGGGGATCACCACATTCGCCAGAAGAAACACGATGCCCAGGGTGAGCGTGACACCGAAGATTGGCTGAGCGATGGCCTCCTTGGCCGTCGCACTCGCGATCGCCGCAGTGCGCCGAGCGGCCAGTCGGAAGGCAAGGTATGCAGCGATGATTCCGGCGAACGAGACCGCCGTCCATGGAAGGATCGCCACCTGCGGAAACTCCGGCCTGACGCGGGTCGCGATTGTCAGGTCGACGGATTCCGAACCGGCATTGAACGCCTCCAGTTCGGCGCGTATGCCAAGAAAGGGAGATTCTTCTCCCTGACCCCGCGTCCATTTCCAGGGTCGTTTTGACAGCAGTTCGATCTCCGGCACTGTTACGAGAGCGAAGCCATCGATGGGCTTGTGAGACCGGATCAGATGTGGTCCATTCGACGAGAGGGAGATCTCGTCGATTTCCTGTGCGCGGGGGTTCAACAGGATCTTGGTGGCCTCTGAACCTACCGGGACGGCTTTCGTCGTCACGACCCGGTCCGACGACCAGAGCCTGGCGAGAGACCGGCCGATCGCCCGGACTGGAACTGCCGGCGTGGCTGCCAGGGCGACGGCTGCCATAGCCAGAAGGAGCCAGGCCAGCGGACCTAAAAACCCGTCCGTCAGGCTCGCTCGTGCCTCGTTCGTGAGCCTCAATATTCTCGAGGAGGATGCTCCGGCGAGTCGAACGCAGAGGACCGCGAGGCCATAGCAAGCGACCGCGAGGATCGCCGCCACGAGTGCGCCCATGCCAAGCAGCCACAGCGGAGGCAAGGCGATCACAAACCGATTGGCCAATAATGGCGTCATCATCGCGGTGCCAACTCTGCCGGTCGTAAACGGGAACCCGAGTCTACCCGCGAATGCGATCTTTCCAACAGTCGGCAATGGTCATGGGGGAGCCTGATACCCACCCCCCCTGCGGATCGCGGCGTCATCTGAAAGGGGGTGAGGGGCATTCAGACGGGCCAGCCAGCACCGTTGGGGCCAGCCAGCACTGTTGGGCCAGCCAGCACCGTGCAGCCTCGCCGTGACAGCGGCCAACGAATGGCCACCCGCTCGAGATCGTCGAGCGAGAGTCGCTCGACGATTCCGAGGTCGTCGGCTACGGATCGATAGGAACGGTTGTGGACCCATTCGAGACCGAGTGTGAACAGACGGCGCCGCGGACGCTCGCCGGAAAGGACGATGCGGCCCGCCAACTTGTTGCGTGCTTGCTCGAGTTCCGCGTGGGACACGCCCTTGACCGGCCAGGTCTCCAAGAGGTCGTCGAGTCGATCGAGCATTTCAGTCGCCTGGGATGGGTCGCACGAAAGCTGTGCGGCGAAGAGTCCGGCGTCGAGAAAGTCGGCGTGTTGGAGAACCGCGTGCTCGGCAAG
The DNA here is from genome assembly GCA_046091125.1 of Planctomycetaceae bacterium. Lineage (GTDB taxonomy): Bacteria > Planctomycetota > Planctomycetia > Pirellulales > UBA1268 > UBA4655. The sequence goes on along the minus strand of JBJTBB010000280.1, from coordinate 6,468 downwards.
CCCATTGTCCACGAGCGCCCAGTAGAGCCGGCTGCCCGAGTCATCGCCGAGAACGACCGCGAGGAGTTTGGCCGCAAACCGATCGGAGTCGTGGCCGTTCGGACCGGGCGACATGCGGACGGCGTAGGCGAGGCTCGCGGCAGGGCGTTCGATCGGTTGGAGGGGGAGGAACGTCGTTGGCGGTTCGAAGGGGACTTCGCGAGGAGGGATGTCAACCGGTGCCCATTGGCCGCAGCAACGCCTGGCAGTGCGGACCAAATCGTCGAAGTCGACGGCGCCACTCGCCGCGAGCACCATGCCGGGAGGACTGTAACGACGGCGGTGATAATCACGCATCCGTTCGACGGGGAGTTCAGTGATCGACTGCACCGAGCCCAAGACGCTCCTCGAGAGCGGATGACGACCAAAGTAGGCCGCCCTGCATCGATCGTCGGCGCCGAAGGGAGGCTGATCGTCGTACATCCGGATCTCTTCGAGGATCACGAGCTTCTCGGTCGTGAAGTCCTCCTCGCGAATCGCCGGCCGCATCATTCCCGAAAGCAGCTCGATCGCCTCGCGCTGGTGATCCGGAAGGACGGACGCGTAGTAGACGGTGTCTTCCTCGCTGGTGAAGGCATTGAAGCTCGCGCCGATCGCATCGAACCGACGATTGATATCAGCCGACGAAAGGGTTTCCGTTCCCTTGAACACCATATGTTCGAGAAAGTGACTCGTGCCCCAGACGTCGTCGGTCTCGTCACGAGAACCGGTTCCGACGAAGAAGCCGACGCTCGTCGATAGGGCCGAAGGTGATGTCTCGGCGATGATCTCGAGGCCGTTGTCGAGCGTCTTACGCAGGAATGGCACGCGGCATCTCCAGGGGTTCGCGACCGAGAGAGACGATCGTGGGCTGCGGTCTTGGCTGATGGGCGAGCCAGCCCTCGACCGACGAGACGCTCAATCGCCCAAGTCGCTCGAGTTCGTCGGTCAGGGGGCGGATGCGGCCAAGATGCCACCACTGTCTCGCGAGCGCTCCAGCCCGTGCGGCGCTCGATTCCTGCTGCATCACGAGCCCGCTCCTGGCCTTGGCCCTGACACGACCGAGTTCCTCGCCTTCGATCGATCCGGGCAGTCGGTCGATCTCGGAGAGCATCACGTCGAGCGTTTCCTGAGCTCGCTCGGCCGACGTGCCCGCGTAGCAGACCGCGGCCGCGAAATCCCGTTGGGTCTGGTAGCCGGCTGAAACGCTGTAACACAGTCCCCGCCGGTCCCGCACCTCCATGAAAAGCCGTGAACTCGACCCGCCGCCGAGCACCGACAGCGCGGCAGTGGACTCGTAGGAGGCATCTTCGCGGTAAGGAGGGGCTGGCCAGGCGAGCGCCACGTGCGTTTGCTGAGAGTCGTGATGAACGTGCTGGAACCTGGGGCCTCTCGAGCCCGCCTGGGGAATCACCGCGTTCCTCGGCGTCCAATCGCCCATCAATCGCTCGGCGAGGTGGACGAAGTACTCCCAGTCGATCCTGCCGGCGATCGCGATGATGGTTCCTGCCGGCTGGACGAAATCGTGAACGAATCGTCGGACATCGCCGACCTCGAGACGCTGCACTTCCTCGGAGAGGCCCTCCGACGGCATGCCCCATGGAGAGGGATAATGGATTTGTCGAAGCGCGAGCATCGTGCGGTGGGGAGGATCATCCTCCGTCCCGGCGAGGTTCTGCAGCACCATTTGCCTGGCCGGCTCGAATTCGTCTTCAGTGAGCGCCGGCCGTCGCAGAATGTCCGCGTAAATCGGTAGCGCCTCGGGTAACTGCCTGGCCACCATCGCGCCAGAGAAGCTCGAGTGATTGGTGGAAACGGCCTGTGACCATTGCACACCGATGTTTTCGAGATCTTCGACGATCCGGCGACTGGAACGGTCGCCGGCTCCTCGGAGCATCATTTCGCCGGCGAGCGTTGCCAGTCCACAACGGCCAACGCCGTCATGAATGGCACCGGCGGGAGTGTGGAAAGCGATCGCCACGCTCTCGAGCCCGGGGAGATACTCGCCGAGGAGGACGATGCCGTTGTCGAGCGTGGCGGAATGGAGCGTCTGCTTCACAAGCGCGGTCGTGTGGGGGCCGGGGATGAACGAACGGGATTCGCTATAGGTCTATCGATATAGGTATAGCCCAGACTGGTGGACGAATTTCGTCGGTCCAGAATTCCGTCGGTCCACGAGAAGCAGCCAGCAGCAGATTCACCCCGCGGCGACGCCCAGGCACGGCGTGGAGAGATTCCAGCCCACCGGTTCGTCATCGAGGGTCTTGTAGACGGTCTTCATGCGGCGAAAACCGAGCCGCTCGTAGAGCCTTACGGCGCCGAGATTATCGGCCGTCACCTCGAGGCAAACCCGGGCCAGTCCCGCCCGCTGACAGGCCTCGACAACCCTCGAAATCAGTAGGCTTCCAAGGCCCGTGCCCCGGTGTCCAGGGACAACGCCGACGTTTTGAATCATGGCGGAAATGCGCCGCTCCGAAACGGCCTGGATCGTTCCGCACCACTGCAACTCCTCGGGCAATTGGCCCCAGGCGATCAACCAGGCCGCCGCAGGCATGAATCCTGGTTTTGACCGGATTTCCCGCATCAATCGCCTGCAGCCTTCCGGATCTCCAAGACAGGGAAAGACCCGTGCGTCAATCTCGTGTCGGAATGCCCGAAACTTGGTTCGAGCATGCACATCGATCAGCGCGTCGTTCCAGGCGACAAGACGGTAGCCAGCCGGCGTTGTTGCGGGGGCAGGGCCCTTGAAGGACCCTATTTCCACGGCCATCCGAAAACGCTTGACGTATCGGCCGGACATCGGCGTATCCCCCAGTAACCCCGCCTCGTTGGGCTGACGATACGGGCTCCGTTCCGGCCCGTCAAACAATGGGTTCCCAGTCAGGAAACAGCCCTGTGCGATCGAAGCAACGATCCATTACCATGGAAATGTTTTGGCCATTCAAAAAATGAATTTGGATCCCCCAAAAATCGTTTGGTGTCGCCCGCAGTGCTGGTTTCTGGCGATCGTTTTTTTCATGTGCGTGGCTGGCTGTGGGGAACCACGGACGGCTGGCGGGCCTGGAGCAGGTCATGGGCAGGGTGCGGACCAAACCGAAGGCAAACGCCCTCTGGTCGTGGCCACGACGACCGTCGTCGCCGACTTGGTGCGTCAGGTGGGGGGTGACCGAGTCATCGTCGATTGCCTGATGGGGCCCGGGGTCGATCCGCATTCGTATCGGGCAACCCCGCGGGACGCTGACCGTCTCGCCCGGGCCGATCTGATCGTCGCCAGTGGGCTCCACTTGGAGGGAAAGCTCACCGATCTTCTCGAAAAACTCGGCCGAACCAAGCGGGTCGTTCTGGTGGCCGAGGCCGTTCCGTCCGAAGGGTTACTCGAGGCGGCACCGGGGGTTCCCGATCCGCATGTCTGGTTCGATGCGGGCCTTTGGAGCCACGTGGTCGAACCACTGGTCGATCCACTCGTTGCGATCGACCCGGAAGGTGCCGATATGTATCGCTCGAGGGCGGCCGCCCACGCAGACTCGTTGCGGCGACTCCACGAGAGACTCCGCGACATCTTCAGCACGATTCCCGGACGACGCCGGGTCTTGGTGACGGCTCACGACGCATTCAGCTACCTCGGTCGCGGATATGGGATCGAAGTGGTCGGCTTACAAGGAGTGAGTACCGAGAGCGAGGCTGGCCTGGCGGATGTGAACCGCATCGTCGGACTGGTGGTCGATCGCGACGTGCCGGCTGTTTTCGTCGAGTGGAGCGTATCCGATCGGGCCGTCGAGGCGATGTGCGAAGGGGTCCGGGCGCTTGGCAGGGAAATCCGCATCGGGGGCAGGCTGTATTCCGACGCGCTCGGTGAGCCTGGCAGTGGTGCCGAGACGCTCGCGGGGATGCTCGTGTCGAACGCCGAGATGATCCGTCGTGAGCTGTCGGCGCAGGATCCTTCGAGTGGTGCTGCTGACGCCGATGCCGAAGTGTCCACGGTGAACGCCCGGGAACTCTCGAAGGAGGTGAGATGAACGAGTCCGTCCCGCCGATCGTCGATATTCACGATCTGACGGTGTCCTACGACGGGCGGCCGGTCCTCTGGAACATCGACCTCGAGATTGATCGGCCTTGCCTGTTCGGCATCCTCGGGCCGAATGGGGCGGGCAAGAGCACGCTCGTGAAGGCGGCCCTGGGTCTGGTGCCGGTCGCCCATGGCGAGGTTCGATTTTTCGGAAGCCATCTCGCTGAATCGAGGGGGCGCGTCGCATACGTTCCGCAGCGTGAGAGTGTGGATTGGACGTTCCCGGTCAGCGCGATCGACGTCGCGCTCATGGGCACGTTCGGTCGTCTTGGCTGGTTTCGGAGGCCGGGTCGTGCGGAACGCGAGTTGGCCCGCCATTGTCTCGCGACGGTCGGGCTCGCTGATCTGGCGGGTCGGCAGATCGGCCGTCTGTCAGGCGGCCAGCAGCAGAGGGTGTTTCTCGCCCGCGCACTCGCGCAGCAGGCCGATATTCACTTTCTCGACGAGCCGCTCGCGGGCGTCGACGCGGCTTCGCAGGAGCGTATGCTCCGCGTGCTGTCGGCGCTTCGCGACGAGGGAAAACTGGTCGTGATCGTGCACCATGATCTGCGGACCGCAGCCGAGTGGTTCGATCGCGTCGCGCTCATCGACATGCGGCTCGTGGCCTGCGGTCCCACCGCTGAAGTGCTTTCCGCCGACAATCTCGCCCGAACCTACTCCGGACGCCTGCAACTGCTCGAGGAGATAGGAAGGGCGGTCGCCGGGGCGGGCCGCACCTCCTAGTGTCACAGCTCGGTCGAGTGCTCCGCTGCCCTCCAGGGAGTCGTCCATCGGTGACCATCCTGCTCGACTGCCGTCAACACTTCGGAAGGGCCGTCGTGGGCCGCCATCGCGAACGCTCGTGGCATGTCATCCGCCGGGGGTGGTCTGCATGATCGTTCCGCCCTCGCCGCTTCTTTCCTACAACACGCTGTTGGCGGCCGTGGCTGTCGCAGCCGTCGGCTACGCCGCCGGGGTGGTCGGTAGTTTCGGCGTCCTGCGTCGAAGGGCCCTGGTGGGAGATGCCGCCGCCCACGCGGCACTCCCGGGTGTCGCGCTCGCGTTTGCGCTGACGGGCAGTCGTGGGCGGTGGCCGCTGCTGATCGGTGCCGCCCTTTCTGCCGCGGCGAGTCTCGGGCTGCTCGTGCTGTCGAGTCGTTGGACTCGGACCCGCGAGGACGCGGCGACGGCGATCGTGCTCGCCGTTTCCTATGGGCTGGGCATCGCGATCCTGTCGGGGCTCGCGGCGAGGGGTGTGAGCGGTGCGGCCGGTCTCGAGCGCTTCCTGCTCGGCTCGGCGGCGGCTCTCACGACGAGTGATGCCGTGCTGCTCGTACTGATGTCGGCGGTCGCAGTCGCGGTGATCACCGTGATTCTGAAGGAGGCGGTGCTCGTCTCTTTCGACATCGACTTCGCGGCGTCGTCGGGATGGCCGGTCGCCCGTATCGATGCGCTCCTTGTAGCGATCACCGCGATGATGGTGGTAGCAGGCCTCCCAGCCGTCGGCGCGGTGCTCGTGACGGCCCTGACCGTCATTCCTCCCGCTGCAGCGCGGCAGTGGACGGATCGGGTGCGTCCGATGCTCGCCATCGCGGGAGTCATCGGCACGTTGAGCGGTCTGGCCGGAGTGGTGGCGAGCGGGCTCATTCCTCGCCTTCCAACCGGCCCCGCGGTCGTACTGGCCGCGGCGATGGGGTTCGCGCTGTCACTGGGTGCGAGGCTGGTGAGGGAACGGTGGCGGATGCGGTCGTGGTCGCGGCATCATGACGCGGAGGCGGTGCCCGCAGACGGTTCCGAGGATGCGGCATGAGCGATGCTGCTTTGATGCACGTCTGGGCGGTGGCGACCGCCGCCGTTGTCGCGGCAGGCTGTGCCGTCGAGGGCACGCTGTTGGTCGTGCGGCGACTGAGTCTGCTGGGAGACGCCATCAGTCATGCGATCCTGCCGGGCGTCGTGGCGGCCGTGCTCATCGGCGGCGGCGTGGGAGGTCCACTCTCGCTGGTCGGCGGCGGGGTGGCGGCACTTGCGACCGTCGGCCTGACTGGATGGCTGCGGTCGAGGGGTGGACTTGCCGAGGACGCGGCGGCAGGGGTCGCGTTCACGACGTTCTTCGCCGGCGGTGTCACGTTGCTGTCGGTCGCGGCCTCACGCGCGGATCTCGACCCTAGTTGCGTCCTGTACGGGATGCTCGAGTTCGTGGCCGTCGATCGCTTCGATGTGATGGGCTGCGACGTGCCGAGGGCTTTCGTCACGGGAGCGGGTGTGCTTCTCGGGGTCGGGATGCTCGTGTGGTGGAGTTGGCCCTGGCAGGTGATCACCGCCTTCGATGCGGAAGCGGCGAGGGTGTTGGGTGTGCGGACGGGACTGGTGACCACCGGCCTGCTCGTGGCCACGGCCCTCGCGAC
>JBJTBB010000279.1:0-5075 GCA_046091125.1 Planctomycetaceae bacterium | reverse complement strand
GCGCCTGGTCGCGGACCATCTCGGCGTCCATCCGGAATCGAGGCCCACGGGAGAGCAGACGGTTGTCGGTGTCGCGGACGAGCTTCTCGGGCGTCGTGACCGCGGACTGCCGGTAGGCGGCACTCGTGACGATCAACTTGAACAGCCGCTTGACGTCCCAACCGCCTTCCCGGAATTCGATCGCCAGCCAATCCAGCAGTTCCGGATGACTCGGCAATTCACCGGTGACGCCAAAGTCGCCGCTGGACCGCACGAGTCCCGTCCCGAACACCTCCTGCCAGAAGCGATTGACCGTGACCCGGGCGGTCAGCGGATGCTCCGGCGAGAGGAGCCAACGCGCGAGCCCGAGCCTGTTTTTTGGAAGCGATTCAGGGAAGGAGGGCAGGGCGTCGGGCGTGTCGGCCCCGACCTGTTCGCCACGGCGATCGTACTCGCCTCGCTGCAGGATGAACGCCACCGGGCTCTCCGCCTTCTCGTTCATCACGAGGGCCACGGTCCCGCGGGAGCGGATCTCGGCCATCTCCCGCTCGAGGGATGCTGCCCGGGCAGCGACCTGGCGGAACGGCTCATCGAGGTTTGCAAGCCACCAGTCGTAGAGCGTGCCCGACTGCTTCAGGCGTTCCTCAGCCGGGAGCTTCACCAGATCGAACAGCGACTGCCCCATCGAGAGCGACTCAATCTCTCCGTCGGATAGCCGCCTTCCCCAGAGCACGAGATCCGCGAGTCCCACACCGTGGGCCGGCGAGCCCGGCGAGCGGCTGCCTACCGTGAGCGGCACCTGCGTGCGGACGGTGTTCTTCTTGAACGTGTTTGTCTCGATCCCGACCTTCTGGACCTTGCCGTCGTGGAAGATCGTCACACCCTCGGCCCGTCCCGAACCGTCGTAGGCGATCGTGACGAGCGTCCACGCATCGGCCTTGAGCTGTTCGCCGGCCACGACCTTGAAGGCATCACCGGGCCAGGCATGCACCATGTGCATCGCGAGCCGCCGACCATTCACGAACATGTCCCACCCGCGATGACCGTTTCCATCGTCCATTCGTGCCACGAGGGCGTAGGAGCCGTCGTTCGCCGGTGGCCGGACCCAGGCGGTCACCGTGAAGGCCTGGTCATGCTCGAAGTCCCCGGCCGAGGCGATCTCCGTGGCACGGCCATCGAGCACAATCGCCTGAGAACCAGCCGGACCCGCCTGCCATTTCGTCGCCGACTCAAGTGCGAGATCGGACTCCTTGCCCGCGAGCGTGGCCTTCGTCATGGATCCCTGTCCCTCCGAAAACGGGATCCTCACCAGCGGCGTATCCCGCGGAAGGACCCGGGCGACCGATTCATTCGTAGCCGAGACGAGCCACTCCTCGAAGGCCCCTCGCGCCTCCTTGCGGCGGTTCTCGATGGCGGTCTTCGATGCGGGCAGATCCCGCTCGATCACCGCGAATCGCTCACGATCCTCCGACCGAGGCACCGGCAGGATCGGGGGTGTATCGTGGATGTTTCCATCGCGGGCGCCCTGCGTGGTGTTGTTGAAGAAGGCGGCCAGTTCATAGAACTCTCGCTGCGAGAGCGGATCAAACTTATGGTCGTGACAGACCGCACAGCCGGTCGTCAGCCCCATCCAGACCGTCGAGGTGGTCTCCGTGCGGTCGCGGGTGTAGAGAACGAGGTACTCCTCGTCAATGATGCCGCCTTCGTTGGTCGTCATGTTGCAGCGGTTGAAGCCGCTGCCGATCCGCGCGTCGAGCGCGGCCTCCGGTCCCTCGCCCACCTCCGCGGCCGGCAGTAGGTCGCCCGCAAGCTGCAAGAGCGTAAACCGGTCGAAGGTCTCGTTGCGATTGAAGGCGTCCACCACCCACTGTCGGAAGCTCCATATCTCGCGATAGTTGTCGAAGTGGATGCCGTGCGTGTCGGCATAGCGCGCGTAGTCGAGCCAGTGACGGCCGCGGTGCTCGCCCCACTCGGGCATCGCGAGCAGTTGATCGACGAACCGCTCGTAGGCATCCGGGCCGGTGTCGTTCACGAAGGCCTCGACGATCGCCGGATCGGGGGGCAGGCCGGTCAGGTCGAGCGCGACCCGCCGGGCGAGCCGGTGGCGGTCCGCCTCCGGGGCAGGGGCGAGCCCCTCGGCCTCGAGCCTCGCGAGCACGAACCGGTCGATCGGGTTGCGGACCCATTGCTCCAGCCGCACCCGCGGCGGCTCGGGACGTTTCGGCGGAATGAACGACCAATGCGGCTCGTACTCCGCCCCCTCCGCCACCCAACGCGCGAGCACCGTCTGCTGATCGGCGGTCAGTCGCTTCTTGGTGGCGGGTGGTGGCATGACGACATCAGGGTCCCGGGAGTTGACGCGATCGAGGATCGGCGTCGAGTCGGGGTCTCCCGGCACGATCGCACCATGACCGACCGCGTCGTCCCGCCGATCAAGACGGAGATCGGCCTTCCGTGACGCCGAGTCGGCGCCGTGGCACGAGAAGCAATGCTCGACCAGGATGGGCCTGACATCGCGGTTGTAGGAAACGCCCGCGACAACTTCCGCCGCGATGCATGGGGACACACCGAGTACCCGGGCCGTGAGCAGCATGAACCCCAACGTGATCGACGATCGGGCGGGCCCATTCGAACGAGTGCGTGGTGAGCACTGACGCCGCCCGACGAAGGCTGTTTGCATCGGACTATCCTCGTGTTTCCAAGCCTCTGAACCCGAGAGAACTCACTTGCCAAGTGTACACCTGGCACGCACCGCAGCGAATCGCCATGCGATGCCGCTTGGCCCGGAGTCCGCCAAGACGGCCATCTGGGAACTCCATCGGTCGGAAAATCGACCGGACCGCACACGGGATTGAAGCTAGTATTTCACCGCTGGATCCATCACCGCTCACGAGTCGCCATGAAGCGAATGATCATCGGAATCTCCGGGGCTTCGGGAGTGATCTACGGCATTCGTGCGCTCGAACTGCTTCGGCAAATCGGCGGGATCGAGACCCACCTCGTGCTTTCGTCTGCGGCCGCCCGCACCATTCGGGCCGAGACGCGTTACTCGGTCGACGAGGTCGAGGGTCTCGCCGACGTCAGGCACGCCCATCGTGACATCGGTGCCTCGATCGCCAGCGGCTCCTTCCGCACCGACGGCATGCTCGTGGCCCCCTGCTCGGTCAAGACGCTCTCGGCGATCGCGCACTGTTATACGGACGACCTCATTTCCCGCGCGGCCGACGTCCAGCTGAAGGAACGCCGGCGCGTCGTGCTGATGTTTCGCGAAACGCCCCTGCACGCCGGCCACATCGATTTGATGGCGCAGGCCACCCGTTCCGGGGCGGTGCTCATGCCACCGGTGCCGGCCTTCTACGCCAGACAGGACTCGGTGGCACCCCCTCGCGACACGCTCGACGACGCCGTCACGCAGTCGGTGGGCAGGGCGATCGACCTCTTTGGTCTCGACGCGGGTGTCGTCCGGCGCTGGCAGGGCCAGGCAGAGTGAAGCCGGCGATTCGGACGGCTCACCGGTCAGTCAACCGGCGGCTTCTTCGGGCGTCGGAGAGTCCCGCCGCGTAACACATCCAGCCGTCCCGCGTAGACTTCTGCTCCTTCCCGCGGAGGTCTTCCCGATGGCTGCCTTTCGATTCCGCTTGAGTGTCGCGGTCGGTTGTAGGATCGCGATCCTCGCCCTGCTTGGAGCCTCAACGATGGTTGGTCAGGTGCGCGCCGACGACCGGCTCCCGGACGGACCGCGGAGGGCCGCTTGGCAGGCAGTTCAAAAGGCTCTCGACGAGGGCAAACCCAAGACTGCTCTCGAGTCGCTTGCCGGCATCGAGCAGGCGGCGACCGGTGAGAAGGCGTGGGCCGAGGCCGCAAGGGCCATCGCCACCGGTGTCCTCGCCCGTGCGGGTGAGGCGGCGAATGACGAATCCGACATGCTTCTGGGCCTCGCTGCGGCGATCGCGCAGGCACCTCCGGAAACTCGCGGTGTGCTCGAATGCGAGCGGGCCAACTGGACCTGGAGCTACTTCCAGTCCAATCGCTGGCGATTTGCAGGCCGTACGGCCGGTGGCTCCGACGACGGTGGCATCGACTCGATCGACTCCTGGGACCTGCCGCGGATCGTTTCGGAAATCAGGGAGCGTTTCGCAGCGGCGCTTCGGGAACGGGCCACACTCGGGGCGATGCCGGTTAAGGAATGGTCGGCCATCATCCGCGCGGGCTCCATGCCCGACACCTATCGTCCCTCCGTCTGGGACGTGATCGCCCGCGACGCGATCGCGTTCGCCACGTCGGGCGAGCGAGGCCTTGTCGACCCGGAGGATCTGTTCGAGATCGAGGCGACTGGGCCGGCGTTGGACCCGCAAGACGCCTTCCTCGACTGGAAGCCCGAGGCGATCGACGGTGTCACCGACACCGGTTCACCACTCCTGCAAGCGGTGATGCTCTATCGCGACCTACTCGACTTCCATGCGGCCGACGCCGACCCCACGGCCCGGCTCGCGGCCGACCTCGACCGGATTCTCTGGGCGTCGGGCACCGCGGTCGGCGAGCAGACCGAGGAGCGATCCCGCTCGGCGCTCCGACACCTGATCGAGTCGGCACTCGACCACGAGATCTCGTCGCTCGCCCGTCATCACCTCGCCGAACGCCTGCGAGCCAAGGGCGAACTCGTCGAGGCCCACGCGATCGCGAAGGCCGGTGCCGAGGCATTTCCGGAGAGCTCGGGGGCCGCGCTGTGCCGCAACACCATGGCCTCGATCGAGGCGAAGGAACTTTCGGTCGCCACGGAGCGGACATGGGCGGCGCCGTGGCCGGTGATCCGCATCACGTACCGTAACCTCTCGCGACTGCATCTGCGGATCGTGCCGGCCGATTGGTTGGGACGGCTCGAACAGGGCAGGCCTCACCCGGGCTGGCTGGATGAACCGGAGCGGAAGGCCATCCTTGGCGCGAAGCCGGAGAGGTCCTTCGCCGTCGACCTGCCCGCCACGAACGAGTACCGCGAGCAGGTTCACGACTTGCCGGTTCCCCAGAATCTGCCGCCGGGAGACTGGGGGGGGCTGGCGAGCCACTAGGACGCCTAGTGGGATCGGGTGAAGGTCGGC
>JBJTBB010000278.1:0-3306 GCA_046091125.1 Planctomycetaceae bacterium | reverse complement strand
GCCGGGAAGGCGTCCCCCACGGATCGCCGGCTCGTGCGGCGGAATCGTCATGCCGACGGTGGAGACGGTGTCCATGTGGGCCTCGAGCAGGATGCTCCGCGAACGGTCGCGGCCCGCGAGCACTCCGACGACGTTCGGCCGCCCCGGCAGCACTTCTTCAAGGCTCACGGGGATCCCATGCCCTGAAAGATGCGCCGCGACGAACCGGCCGATCGCCCCCTCACCAGGCCCTCCGAACGCCGGATTGACACTGTCGATCGCCACCAGCGACGCGAGCAGGTCGACGAGTTCGTCCATCTCGACGCTCCACATTCAGCTCCGGCGACAACCGAGCCCGTCCATGATGGAGGCGGTGGCATCGTGGGCCTCGGTCACCCATTCCACGATCGCCCGAGGATCGGGGGCGAATTCGAGCTCGACACTCACGGTCCCGTCGTACCCAGTGTCTCGGATGGCCGCGAGGTAGGCGGCGATCGGCGTCACGCCCCGACCCGGAGGCAGGTCACCGTGCACCCGCCCGTCGCAATCGCTCAGGTGCACGTGCTCGATGCGACCAGCCAACCGCCCGACCTCCGCCGGCGGCGTACCGACAAGATGCAGGTGGGAAATATCGCAGTTGGCCCTGACCGTCGTGGGAAGACCGACCTCATCCAGGAAGGCCAGCATCGTGTCGATCGAATTGACCAGTGACATCCGGAAGGGCTCGAGCTCGATGGCGATGGCGAGCCCGAGCGAGCGGGCATGCTCACCGAGCGAACGGACGGCCTCGATACCAAGGCGCCACTGCTCGGCAGGTGGTATCACCTCCTGCTGCCACACGTACTCCCCGAGCACGAGCAGCAGGTTCGAGCAGCCCACTTCCCGTGCGAAGTCAAGATGGGCCCTTACACGGTCGATGTGAAATCGACGAACGGGCGGGCTGAAGTCGACGAGTCCCAGCGCCACACAGCACAGGCTCACGATCGGCAGGTCGATGTCGCGGCAGGTTTCCCGAATCAGCTTCCGCTCGCCTGCATCGATATCGAGCGGATCCGCGAGAATATCCACCGACTCGAAGCCGATCCGTTTGGTCTCAGTAAGGCCGAAACGGGTTCCCTTTCCCGCCTGGGTGAAAGCCGAATTGATGAGTCCCAATCGCATGCGACTCTCCTCCCGACAAGGAACGAAATGCTTCAGCCGATCGCGGCGGCCGAGGGAGCGTCTTTGATTCGTGCCCGCCAATACGGCGTCGTGCTCAAAAGCAGTTTACCGATTCTTGGTAGCAAGAGGCGAGCCGCTGGCCGGACAGCCAGTAACCGACCCACGATCGGGCAGGCCTTCTCATCGACAAGCGAATGCCCGCCGTATGAGCGACGACAAACGGACCGTCGGCGACCAGCTGATCGTGGTCAAGATCCACTTCCTGGACAGGACCTGGCACGGACGACACGACCTGACCTTCCCCCTCGATCGCGGTTTTGTACCAAAACAGTCCCCGGCCAGCCAACCATGCGGTGAGCATGCCCTCTCGATGCTCCACGAGCCGCACCTCACCGTCACTCGCCCAGAAGCAGCGAGTGTCAAGGATCCATCGCTCTCCGGGCTGGACGCGCATCGTATGGAAGCCGCCCAACGATGAATCGAGGAACACACTGCCGGTCCCGACATATCTCGGCCGCAGCAGCGACTCGTCGGAGAACAGCGAGACCCACCAGGAACGAAGCGAGGGAAGTGGGACATCCATCGCGATGTCGCCCTGGAAGTGGTTGAGGGCGCCCCGCTCGGAACGAACGTCGTCATCCTCCAGTCCGACCCGGATCCACCGCATGCCCTCGGAATGCTCGATCTCAAAGGTCTCCATCGACGTCGACCTCCGCTCCACGAGTGATCCCCGAGCCGGTCCAATCAACACTCCACCCGGGGAACACCGACTGCGGGTAGGGGTCGGCGAGAATCGGGTCGGCCGACGCATGGACGAGGTCGAACTGACGGTCGCCGCGCATGCGACCGAGACGGAAAAACCTGTCCGCGTGCTGGGTGCGGGGGTCCAGCCGCACACGCCCCCCGGGTCCGTCGAAGGCGAGGCCTTCGCGAAAGGCCTGCCGCACCGCATCAGTGTCGAACGAGCCCGCCCGCTCCACGGCCTGCCGCCACAAATGCACGAGGCACCAGGCCGGCTCCATCGGATCGTCGGTCACCCGATCGCGGCCGAACTCCCTATGGAATCCCTCGATCCACTCGCGATTAGCGGCGGAATCGAGGCTCTGGAAGTAGCAACTCGCCGCATAATGCCCCCGCAACTGCTCGGCGAGCAATCCGCGCAGTTCATTTTCGCCGATGCTCGTCGAAACCACGGGAATCTTCTCTGGATCGATCCTTTCCGCGTGGAGCGCTTCGAAGAACGCCAAGTTTGAGCTGCCGTTGAGCGTGTTCACGACGCAATCGGCCTTCGAGAACACGATCTGCTGCACAATCGGGGCCACGTCTCTCGAATCCAGCGGCAGATAGACCTCGCCAACCGCCTCACGGCCGGATGCGGCGAGGTGCCGTCGGGCGATGAAATTGGCTGTTCGTGGAAACACATAGTCGCTTCCCACCAGAAACACCCGCTTGCGACCACCCCCTGCGGGGCTCGTCAGCCAGTCGAGCGACGATAGCACCTGCTGGTTCGGAACCATCCCGCCGTAGACCACAAGTGGAGACGACTCATTGCCCTCGTACTGCACGGGGTAGAACAGCAGTCGTCGAGCCTCCTCGATCACCGGCAGGACGGCCATGCGACGGTCGATCGTCCAGCAGCCGAAGATGGAGACGGCTCCATCGTCCAGCAGACGCTTGGCCCGGGTTCGGAAGAGATCCACCCGCGATCGCGTGTCGGGGGCCTTCACGGCAACCTTGTATCCGAGCAGACCACCGTCGTCGTTGATCCGCTCGAATGCGTGAAGCTCCATGTCCCGCAACCCCATCTCGCCGAGAGCGAGGCCGCCGGTCTGCGAGTGCAGAAGCCCAACCGGAACGGTGGTCGACCGAGGTGGCAGACCCATCGAGCACCCCACGAACGCGGACGGGGCGGCGGCCCGGGCGGCGGCAAGCAAAGCGGAAGCGCCCCATCTCCGCTGGCTGCTCCGGGATTACGTGCGCTACGTCATCTGCGAGTGGGGCTCCGGATAGCGGGAAACATCCTCGTAGAGCGCGGAAATGGCCGTTGCCTCTCGCGCCACGTTCGCACCGGACTCGGCGACGTTCTGGTAGGCGGTCACCGCGATGAGGCCCAACAAGAGTCCCTAGAAGACGCAAGAACACGCCAGCACCTAAACGATGATGTCG
>JBJTBB010000277.1:0-4118 GCA_046091125.1 Planctomycetaceae bacterium | reverse complement strand
ACGTACGCCTCCCCGAGACCCCGTGCCCCGCCGGTCACGTTCGCCGCCTTACCCGCAAGCCCCATGCCGCACTCCCACCGCGCGACCGCGCGGTCGCGTCGGGTGAATCCTGACCGTGGCCGGGGGTGCTGTCAACGACTTTCGAGAATTGATTGTCGACACCTGTGTGTCCTTTCGATTCCCCACGCATGGGGCATGCAGACTGTTAACATCGCGCGACCTACACCGGGAGTCTCCATGGCCTTCATCGACCGCGTCGCATCCGCACCGATCACCTGGGGAATCGACCCCTCGCCCGGCTGGGGCTACGTGATCCCCCGCGATCGCTACCTCGAGGAGATGACCTCTCTCGGTTTGACGGCCACCGAGCTCGGCCCGGATGGCTACCTGCCAGCCGACCCCGAGGAACTCGCGACGTTTCTGGACGACCGCGGCCTCACCGTCATCGGCGGCTGGGTCCCACTGGCTTTGGCCACGGACGCGCTCTTCCAGGAGCGGCGCGACTACCTGGTGCGCGCCTGCCAGCAGTTCCAGCGTGTGGGCGCCGACGTGGTCGTGCTCGGCCCCGTGTGGAACTACCAGGGTTACGACGCGAAGAACACCCTCACCGACGACGAGTGGGCGACATTCCTGGCCAATCTCGCCGAGACCGATGCGATCGCACGTGACAACGGGCTGCGGGTCGCACTTCACCAACACGTGGGCACGGTCATCGAGACCCAGACAGACCTCGATCGGCTCCTGGCGGACAGCGACGTGGCCCTCTGCGTCGACACCGGCCACATGCTCTCGGCCGGGATCGACCCCGTCCAGGTGGTGCGCGACCACTCGGATCGAGTCGCGCACATGCACCTCAAGGACATCTCCACCGCCCAGGCGGCGAAGGTCGCCAACGGGGAACTCGGATTCCGTGACGCGGTGAAGGGAGGTCTGTTCCGCCCCCTCGGTGCCGGAGACGTCGATCTGCCCGCGGTGATCGAGACCCTGGAGTCCTCCGGCTACACCGGTTGGTACGCGATCGAGCAGGACTGCTCGCTGACCGAGGAGCCCGCACCGGGCCAGGGTCCGGTGAACGACTGTCGGACCAGCCTTCAGTACCTACGCGACCTCGCCACGACCAACGGCTGGTAATCCGGGGGTCAGCGGGGCAGAGGGCGCGTCCAAATCCCTCGGCCACCGGATCATGAGGGACGCGATCGCGATGCACACCGCGGCGATCGCCGTGATGATCACGAGAACCGTGGCGCTGTGCTCCTGGAATACCGCGAAGATAATCGGGCCGAATGCGGCGGTGGCCATGGTGATCGCGCCGAACATGCCGCGGATCTCACCCACATGCTTCGTTCCGAAGTACTTGGGCAACGCCGCGAGTGCATAGCCGAAGAAGACACCGGTCGCCATACCGAAACAGATCCCGAACAAAAGCAGCGAGTCGATAGCTTCGAGATTGAATCCCCACCACATCGTAAACACCAGTTGGGCCATGGCGGCGGGGACGATCCACCGCATCTGGTAGCGATCGACGAGGGCGGAGATGATCAGGATGAAGACGCCGTTGCCGATCATCTGGGGCAACAGGTTCCGTGCGGCATCGGCTGCAGTGGCTCCCTGCTCGATGAAGATCACTGCCTCATGGAAGAGATACCCCGTGGTGGCAAGTGCGATGAGTCCCGCACCGACCGTGATCACCCAGGCGAACCCGGTGCGATAAGCCTCGCGGGCTGTTACGCCGGTGAGTTCCTCGTGGACCGGACCCTCGGGCTCGTGCACGCCGGCGGGGACTTCTCCGTCCGGGTACTGACCGATTTCCCCGGGATGATCCACCACACCCCAGATCAAGACGGGCAACAGGACCACGCAGGCGAGGGCAGCGAGGAACAGGAACCCGGTCACGATGCCCGTATCCGCGATCACGATGCTGAAACCGTAGGCGAGGAGCGAGAGGAGGGCTGAACCGATGCCCACCAACATGCCGAGGGCCAGTCCGCGTCTGCGGGTGAACCACCAGGCCACAAGCACCGACGCCCCCAACCAGAGGACGATGCTCCCGATGAGGCGCACCGCGAGGAGAGCCACGATGGCGACGTACTTGTTCGGTACGAGCGCGAGCACACAGAAGGCCACGGCGTAAGTCAAGGTCGATGCGATGAGGATCCGCCGTGCCCCGCGGCCATCCATCAGGCGGCCCACCACCGGCATGAGGAACGCGCCGCCGAAGGCGCCCACGAGGAAGATCAGGGAGACGTCCCGCGACGTGAAGTCCATCTGCTCCGTGAGGGGCAGGAGCAGAACCGAGAATCCCTGGGTCTGCCCGATTGCCGTCCAGGCGAAGATGACCACGGCCATCGCGAGGATCCACCACCCGTAGAAGCCCCCGGGACTTCGGACTCCACGGCGGAGACTGCTCCGACTCGCGGATTGATCGATGCTCACGGCGACCAGATCACCGGCACCTTCTCCATCGCCTGCCCCGTGGCCTCCGGGCCAGAGCCCAGGTACCCACCATCAACATTGAGTTCAGCGCCGGTGATGAAAGAGGCTTTGTCCGAGAGGAGGAAGTAGATCGCGTCGGCGATCTCCTCCGGGTCGGCCATGCGTCCCCAGTATTGGAACTCCGCCGCGAAAGCATCGGCGCGCTCGCGAGTTCCGTAGCGACGTTCGATATTGCGGCTCCATGTCCACCCCGGGAGCACGGCGTTGACCCGGATCCGATCGGGCGCCAGCGCTTGCGCAGAGTTTCGCGACAGTCCCAGGAGTGCGGCCTTGGTGGTCGGGTAGAGGACCCGCCCCGGTTGAGATCGGTACCCACTGATGGACGACACGATCACCACGGAGCCTCCCCCGCGGTTCTTCATATGCGGGGCGCAGAGATTGATCAGTCGGGCGACGGAGACCACATTCACATCGAGAATGCGCCGCCAATCCTCCTGAGCGGCCAGTACCCCAGGGTCCGCGAAGATCGCCGCTGCGGTGACGAGCATGTCCACGCCGCGGAACTTCGCGACAGCAGTGTCCACGACGTCCACGAGATAGGCATCGTCCGCGACATCGCCGGGAAGTACGACGAGATTCTCACCCCACCCGAGATCGGTCAGGTGGTGGGCGTTGGCCTGGGTGTCGCAGGCCACGACACTCGCCCCGGAATCCAGGAGCTGCCGGATGGTTTCGACACCGATCAGAGACGCGGCTCCGGTGATGATGACCACCTTGCCCGCGAAGGCATCACCCATCGACGCTCCCCCTTACGCCCATCGCTGATGCTTCTTCTCCGCCTCGTGCTCACCACGTGCCACGCGGACATCCGGCCGCACGCTGACCTCGGGGACGCCCACCTCCCACCACGCACTGCCCTCGAGCCAGGAGTACTGCTGGACGGGGATCACCAGGCCGTAGCTCCGATCGGACGCACGTGCCCGCGCGAAGGCGTCAGGAAGGTCTGCGATCGACGTCACCATCTCCGCCCCTGCACCCATGGCACTGATGTGCTGGACGAAATCGACCCGAGCGTCTCTGACCCGGCGGCTTGACGACAGCAGATTGTTGAACTCCGCGCCACCCGTGTTGACCTGGAGACGGTTGATGACGGCGAATCCACCGTTGTCGCACACGATGAAGATCACTTTGTGCCCGGAGAGCACAGTGCTGAATACGTCGGAGTTGGCCATCAGGTACGAGCCATCACCCATGAAGGCCAATACCTCTCCGCCCGCAGCACGGGCCGAGTCCGCCAGCGCCATGCTGGCTCCCCACGCACCCGAGACCTCGTACCCCATGGTGGAGAAGCCCCACTCGGAATCGAAGGTGTTCGGGGCGAGGGAGTTCCATGCCATGGTCAACTCACCGATAATTCCGCCTGCCGCGCACACGACGTAGTCCTCGGGGAGAGCCAGGGAGTTGCAGGCCTGGATGACCTGACCGTAGGAGGGTGGATCGAGATCGGTCTTGTCGCGCCAACCTTTCAGATAGGTCGCCCACTCTGCGTTGTGTCCATGAGCCTTCGCCAACCACGAGGAATCCGCCGAGTACGACCCGAGGCCTGCATCCAGGGACTCCAGGCTCACCAGGGCGTCACCGATCACCGCGCAATCGGTGCGCTTCATGGCGTCCCACCGGTTGGT
>JBJTBB010000276.1:0-8808 GCA_046091125.1 Planctomycetaceae bacterium | reverse complement strand
ATCGTCGAAGTCGACGAGCCCCGCATTCCGGAGCGACGCCTGATACCGGCGGTAGGATGAGGCCGCCAGGTGCGAGACGTCGTCGTCCGTGTCGACGAGCAATCGCATCATCGCCATGACGTCCTTCACCTCACGTCGATCGAAGAAGGATCGGCTACCGACGAGCTCGTACGGGACATCACGGCGACGCAGTTCCTGCTCGAACGAGCGGGTCAGTTCGCCCACGCGCACGAGAATCGCCGCCTGGGAAGGGGTGAATTCGCCGAGTCGTAGTCGGGCGGCGAGCTCGCCGACGACCCTCTTGGCTTCGTCTTCCTCATCCTCGGCCTGCAGTACCGCTGGTGGAGGCCCCGACGGAGCCCTGGAGACGAGCGTCTTGCCCAGGCGACGGGCGTTGTGGCCGATAAGCAGGTTCGCGGCATGGATGATCTCGGGGGTCGAGCGATAGTTCTCCTCGAGGCGCACCACCGTGGCCGTCGGCCACGATTGTTTGAAGTGCAGGATGTGGGAGATCTCCGCCCCACGCCAGGCGTAGATGGATTGATCGTCATCCCCGACGACGCACAGGCTCGCATGATCGCGGGCGAGACCGGCGAGGATGCGGTCCTGCATCGAACTGGTGTCCTGATATTCATCGACCAGCACGTGGTCGAATCGTGCGGCCTCGTTCCGGCGGACGTCATCGTTGGTTTGAAAAAGCCGATCGACCAGCATCAGCAGATCGTCGAAGTCGACGAGCCCCGCATTCCGGAGCGACGCCTGATACCGGCGGTAGGATGAGGCCGCCAGGTGCGAGACGTCGTCGTCCGCATTCGCGACAGCCTCATCGGGGTCGAGTCCGACGTTCTTCCAGCGTCCGACGCGGTCGAGCAGTTGGGATGGACTGAGGGCGGCCTCGGCGATCCTCGTCTCACGAAGCACGCGCCTCGCGATCGATTCCTGTTCTGCGCGGTCGCAGATGCCGAAACGGGGCGTAATACCCGCTCGTTCGGCGTGGCGACGGAGGATTCGACAGCAGAGAGAGTGGATCGTCGAGATCTCGGGCTGATCGGCTTGTGTCGCGGAGGACATCTGCCCGGGCCTCAGGTCCGCACCGCCGCGAGGGTCGCGTGATCCGTTCGCTCTCGGTCTCGGCAACCGAGAAAGCATCTCCCGGGCAGCCTTGTTGGTGAAGGTGACGGCGAGGATCCGGGATGGCGGACAGCCGCGGCGAATCAACTCGCCAATGCGTGCGATGACCACTCGAGTCTTTCCGGTACCCGCCCCGGCGAGAACGAGAAGGGGGGCGATTGGTGCATGCACCGCAGTGTGTTGGGCTTCGTTGAGCCCGTGTCGACCTGAACGCTCTCGATTTGAAGGGGCGCATGCCCGATCACCTGAAATACCCGGCTGGGTTGAGGATGGTTTCGTGACCAGCCCGGCGGCGGTTTGGATCCGTGGCAATGCGTTGTTTCCTTTCCTCCGCACGTCGTGCCTCTGATCCAAGTTGAGGGGAGGGGCGCCGATGCATCCATCCGTCGGTGGCTCATCGCCGGCGTGCCTGCCGTTCGACGAACCCTGCCGGGCGAGGCAGGGTAGCACAATGCCCGAAGTCATCTCGTGGCTTGACGGCATCCGGTCAACGCCCTCTATTCTATCGATTGAGGGTGGGCGACAGTGACGCCGCTGCCGCTTGCTTCAGCTTGAAACGAAGGGATTCGATCGCCCTCTCCGGTCTTTGGGTATCGGTGATCGATCCATCATGAAAGGCAGCCCGTGCGGGTGAACCCGAATCAGCAGCGTCGCTCGCCAGGTGATCCGCCGTCTGTCGCGGAAACGGGTGATCCGATTCGCAGGATCGTCGAGGCGGTCGTGCCTCATGGTCGGACCATGCTGGCTGCCGGCGCCGCGATTCTCGCGGCCGCCGCGGCATGGATCATGATCGGCAGCCAGATGGAAGCGACGCGTGCTCGCAGTTGGGATGCGTACCTCGACGCGATGGCCGCCGCCAGTTCCGGCGAGCCGGCGGATGCGGTCTTCCAGGACGTCATCCAGCGGCACCCGGACACGACCGCAGCGGACTGGTCGCGGCTGCGGCTGGCAGAAATCAGGCTCGCGGCCGGGACGAATGCCGCCTTCACTGATCGGGTTGCGGCGGCCCGGGATTTCGATGCTGCCGTCGGCATCCTGAAGGGGTTGTTGGCGTCCCGACCCAAGGGGCTGTTGGGGGAGTTTGCGACGTTCAGTCTTGCCAAGGCGAGGGAAGGGCTCGGCGACTTCGAACAGGCTCGCAAGGGATACGAAGCGGTGGTTCGCGAGCATCCTGGAGGACCGACGGCTTCGGCCGCGCGGCGGCGGGTTGAGGCTCTTGGGAGTGCCTCGACGGCGGCTTGGTACGATTGGATGCAGAAGCAGGACCTGGCGGCTGCGCGGCCCGCCGAACCTCCGTCGGCTACGGATGAGCCCGGGGCGAAGCCAGCGAATGATTCGGCTGATTCCGATGCTAACACTCCAACGCCCGATGCAAGCGCTCCAGCCAAGACCGATGAATCCAATCGCCAATCCGACGGGAACAAATCCGAGGATCCCGGATCGGGGGCCGGCCCAGAAGAGGCCAAACCCTGACCCGAACGGACCGTGTGGCGAGGGATGACGACCACGCCCCTCGAATCGTCGGATGAACCGCCAGCACCGAACGGCGACGAGGTCGGATGGGGCGGAGGAGATGTCGTTCGATTTGACGTCGACTCGACGGTGGCCGGTGACCGACTCGATCGCTTTCTCGCCGCCAGGTTTCCGGAACAGAGTCGTTCGGCGCTCGCGCGGGCGATCGACCGTGGTGCGGCGCGAGTCGACGGACTGATCGCGAAGGCCTCGTGCAAACTCCGCGCGGGATCGTCGGTCATCTTTCAGCCTCCTCCTCCTCCTCGCGAAGGGCCGTCACCCGAGGCGATTCCCCTGTCGTTTCTGTTCGTCGATGACTCGATTGCCGTGGTGGACAAGCCTGCCGGTATGGTGGTGCATCCGGCGAAGGGCAACGGGAAGGGAACCCTCGCGGGCGCTCTTCTGTGGCATCTCGAGGGGATGGGTGACGACTCCACGCGGTCGGAGAGCCAGGAGCCTTCCAGGCTCGGCGAAGGTGGCGTGTCGCGGGCCGAAGTCGCTGGCGTATCGCGGGCCGGAGGTACCGGTTTGTCGCGGGCCGGAGGCCCGACGCGCCCGGGAATCGTGCATCGGCTCGACAGGGACACCAGTGGCGTCATCATCGTCGCCAGGACTGAGATCGCGCACCATCAGCTCGCCCGTCAGTTCGAGAGACGGACGGTCGAGAAGGAGTACCTCGCCATCACGCACGGGGCACCGCAGTTCGACAGCGATGAGATCGACCTGCCCATCGGGATTCATCCCTATCAACGCGAGAGAATGGCCGTTCGCAGGGATCACCCGACCGCCCGCGACGCGGTGACCCGGTATGAGGTCATCGAGCGATTTCGGAATGCGGCACTTCTCCGGGTGCGGCCCCGTACGGGGCGGACGCACCAGATCCGCGTGCATCTTGCAGCAGTCGGATGTCCCGTGCTCTGTGACGGCCTTTATAGCGGGAGGGGAGTGATTCCCGAGGGGTTCTTTTCCGATTGCCATTCAGTGGAGGGAGAAGATCCGCTCCTGGCCCGCCAGGCACTTCATGCCGCGTCACTCACGATCGAACATCCCACGACGCGAGAGCGGAAATGTTTTGCCGCGAAGCTCCCAGGCGACCTAGAACGCGTGCTCGCGGTCCTGAGGAGCCGGTCCTGAGGCGACTTCGAGACGCGTGCATCGACTCAATCTGCCGACCGGGCGAGCGGCCGACCGGGCGAGACGGCGGTCCGGGAGGTCAGGACATGCTTCCAAAGGCAGTTGTTCCGGCTTCGACGAGCGGAAACTCTAGGACAAAGGTGCTGCCCTCGCCGATCCGACTCTCCGCCGTGATGTCTCCGCCGTGCTCTCGCAGGATCTTGCGACTGACGGTGAGTCCGAGGCCTGTGCCCTTCGCTCCCTTTGTCGAGACGAACACGTTGAAGATTCTTTGGAGCGTGTCGGCGGGAATGCCGCAGCCGTTGTCGACCACCGTCAACCGCGCCCGCCCCGTCGAGTGGTCGAGCATCGCACGGATCACGACATGGCCCGTCTCCACGGTCGTCTCGACGCTCGATCGCTTCTCCTCGATGGCATCGAGGCTGTTGGTGACGACGTTGAGCAAGGCGTGGGAGAGTCCCTCGGCATCGAGTCGGAGATCGGGCAGATCCGACGGGATATCGGTGGTGATCAGGAGGCCCGCCTCTTCGGCACGTTTTCGAACCGTCTCGACGACGTCCATGACAACTTCGCCAAGTGGTGTCGGAACGAGCATCGGTCGACGCTCCTTGCTGAAGGAGAGCATGTCGAGCACGAGCGACGAAATCTTGTTTTGATTCCGCATGACGATGTCCCAGCCTTTCCGGACCATCGCCAGGTCTCGATCATCCAGGCCCATCTCGACGATCGAGCCACCCCCTCGGATGCCCTGCAGGATGTTCTTGATGTGGTGGGAAACGGCCGCAATGGTCTGTCCGATCGCGGCCAGTCGCTCGGCCTGAACCATCGCGGAGTAGTACATCGTGTCCTCCACCGCGAGCGCCGCCTGATGGCCGACGGCCATCATCAACTTGAGGTGGTCGTCGCCGAACCGCGTGCCCTGGGCAGTGGGGTCGGAAGTGGAAGGGACGAGCGTGTCGACGTACAGCACTCCGACGGTGTGGTAGCGGCCCTGCATGGGTACGCAAATGGCCTCACGAACACCCCGGCGCATGACACTATTCCCTTCCGCGAAGCGGTCATCCTCCTGGGCGTCACTTGTGTGCACGCCTTCCCGACGCTCCAGAACGTAATCCAGGATCGTACGGCTGATGCCCATCGATACTCCGGCACCTCCGCCGACGCGATCGCGTCTCGACTTCACACGGATCTCCCCCGACTCGGGGTCGATCAGCATGACGCAGCCTCGATCCGCACCGATCCATTCGAAGACCAACTCGAGGATACGGCCGAGCAACTCGTCGATGTCGAGCGTGTGGCTCACGGCCAGGGCGGTGCGATACATCACCTGCAGATTGCCACGGGCTCGCGACAGCCAGCGGTCGTGGGTGTCGTCGGGCGCGAGGATCGGGAATTCGTGGGAATCCTCGTCAGGCATCGATCGGACGATCCGCGACGCATCGGAAATCGCAGCCGACGGCAGGATGTTCACCTGGTCGACGTCGGATACGTCGGTCGTCACTTCGCGAAACAGGAGGACGGTGCGACCGATCTGGATTCGTTCACCTCCCTTGAGAACGGCTCGCTCGATGCGCCGGTCGTCGACGAACGTCCCGTTGGAGCTGCCGAGATCGGCCAGGAGAAACCCGTCGCCCTCCCGCCGTAGCTCAGCGTGTCTCCGTGAAACCTCGTGATCGTCGAGTCGTACGAGGTTGCCCGTCTCCCGGCCGATGCCGACGGGTGTGGCGTTGGCGGCCTCCCCCACCGCCGGTTCACCAAGCGGCAATTCGTAGCGGGCTCCTCGGTTGCGGCCCTGGATGACGAAGAGCGAAGGCACCAAAAACAGGACTCCCTTCTGGACGACGGACGCACGCATGCCCGACGGACATACAATACCTTCCCGGGCGGTCCGATAGGACGCCGGGACATTCAGAAGGTTGGAGACTTCATGATCATCACCGACAAAACTACGACCGATGGCATCGGATGCCGGCGGCTGGAGGAACTGTACTCAATGAGGAGGATTGGCCAGCCCGTCGCTTGCCCTCGATCCCCTCGCATGCTCTGGACTATCCGATCGGTATCGGGCTCCATCAGCGGCGCTCTTGTCGGTTTGGCGTGCATGCTGGCGTCGACCTCCCTGGCCGCCGACGGCCAGGGCCAAGTCGCGAAGACAGGCGTTCCAGAGGCCGCGGACCCCACGGCGAGCCTCTCGCGGTTGCGCGCAAGCGTCGAATATCTTGCCGGACCGACGATGGAGGGCCGGGGGCCAGGAACACCCGGAATCGATGCGGCGGGGGAGTGGGTGCGACAGCGATTCGCGGAGCTTGGGCTCTCGGCCCTGCCGGATCGTGACACATCGCTGCAGCCCTTTCCAATGACGCTCGATGCGAAGCTCGGACCGCCGTCGGCCAACACGGCCGAGCTGGTGGGGCCCCCGGGACCTGATGGAGCGCCGACGGTCGTCACGCTCGAACTCGGTCGGGACTACACGCCACTCGCCGCCGGAGGCTCGGGTGCGTTCGACCTGCCGCTGGCCTTCGCGGGATACGGTATCACCGCGCCGGCTGAAGACTACGACGACTATGCGTCGTTCGACCCAAAGGGGCATGCCGTCATCGTTCTTCGGCACGAACCGCAGCAGGACGATCCGCACAGCGTCTTCGACGGCAACCAAAACTCACAGTATGCCGCCCTCTCCCGCAAGGTTGCCAACGCCTCCGAGCACGAGGTTGCAGGAGTGGTGTTTTGCAACGACGGCCCCGAAGTTCGTCGAATGGTCGAAGCTGCCCGACGCAAGGACGAGTCCCACGCCGCCGGTCAACAGGGATCCACGGATGCGGCGGACGACGGCGACCGGTTGATGGACTTTACGCGTGCAGGCGATGGTACCGAACGGCGTCGGATGCCGGTCCTGCAGGTGAAGCGTGCCCTGCTCGATCGTGTCGTTCGAGAGACGGCTGGCACGTCGATCGACGCTATCGAGGAGCAGATCGATCACGAACTGGCCCCTGCCAGCAAGCCCCTGACGGGCTGGCGGATCCGTGGTACGACGGCCATCGAACGGACGGAGGCCGTTGGCAGAAACGTGTTGGCCATCCTTCCGGGCAAGGGGCCCCATGCGAAGGAGGTCGTGGTGCTTGGAGCACACTACGACCATCTCGGTTACGGTGGCAGTAACTCGGCCAGTCCCGAGGTGCGGGCGGTTCATCACGGAGCGGATGACAACGCCAGCGGCACCGCCATGCTCATCGAGGTCGCTCGCCTGCTCGCCGCTGCCGGTCCGTTCGATAGGACGATCCTGTTCATCGCCTTTTCAGGGGAGGAGCGGGGGCTTCTTGGCAGCGCTCACTACACGGCCAATCCGGTGGTGCCGCTCGATGACACCGTTGCCATGGTGAATCTTGACATGGTGGGCCGTTTGGTCGACGACAAACTGATCGTGCACGGCACGGGAACGGGGGAAGGGTTCGATTCGCTCGTCGACAGGCTCACATTTGATCGTGGCTTCACTGTCGCCAAGGAACCCGGTGGATTTGGTCCGAGTGATCATTCCAGCTTCTATGCGAAAAGGATTCCAGTGCTCCATCTGTTCACAGGATCCCATGCCGACTACCACCGTCCGACGGATACGGCGGAAAAAGTGAACTACGACGGCATGGATCGCATCACCGGGCTCGTGACTGAACTCGTCGGTGACCTTGCCGACCTTCCGGAACGGCCTGGATACATCGAGGTCGCGTCGAAACAGTTCGCCCGGGGCGGTGATCGTCCCTACTTCGGCAGCGTTCCCGATTTTGGAAAACCGGGTGGCGGGTATGCCATTTCGGGGGTCGCCAAGGATTCGCCGGCGGCTCGCGGCGGACTGCAGGGTGGTGATGTCATTGTGCGGATCGGTGAAAGCGCCGTCACCAATCTCGAAGACTTCGACTCGGCGCTCCGCAAGCACAAGGCCGGGGATACCGTGCCCGTGGTCGTACGACGCGACGGGGCCGAGAAGACGCTCGAGGTCACGCTCGACCCTCCCCGGTAAGCGTCGGCGGATCGGGCCGGGTAAGAGCATTCGCTTTTTGCCCGTTTTCAGCAGCTTTTTTGGCATTGAGCCGGTCTGCGCAGGCTGCCACACTCCCCCCTCGCGCGAGCCAACGGTGTGGCCAGCGCGGTCGTCCGTCCGCCCTGCAAGGAGTGCAACTCGTGAAAATTCAGATCGGTATCCTGGCGGCGATCGTCGCCGTCGCGTGCGTTCCGCCAGTCGCGTTTGGCCAGGCTGCTGCCTCGTCCAGTCCGCCTAACGCGGTGGCCGTGATCGATGTCGGCTACATCTTCAAGAAGCACGCTCGCTTCAAGAGCATGATGGACCAGATGAAGGACGAGGTCCTTGCGGCCGAGAACCAGCTCAAGGCGGAGCGGGACCGGGTGAACGGGCTCGTCGAGCAGCTCAAGGGCTACAACGTCGGAAGCGCTGAATACAAGAAGCTGGAGGCCGAGATTGCGAAGGCGCAGGGAGACTTCAATGTCTCAGCGCAGCTGTCAAAGAAGGACTTCATGGACAAGGAGGCCAAGGCCTACGCGCAGGTCTATGGCGAAATCGAGCGGGCTGTGGCGCAGTTCGCCAAGCAACATGGAATTGCCGTCGTCCATCGTTTCGATGGTGAGGCTATCGACAGTTCGGATCGCAGTCAGATCCTCCGCGGCATCACCAAGTCGATCGTCTATCTCAATCCTGGCATCGACATCACGGTGGACGTCCTAACGATGTTGAATGCCAGCGCTGCCGGTGCGGGTGTCGCATCACAGCCGGCGGCGACGCCGTCCCGTGCGAGGTGAGTCTCTGGGCCACAGCTGCTCGTCGCAGCAGTGGCCCGTGTCTGTCGCGGCGGCGTGGTGAAGGAGGCCGGACGGAAGGTTCAAGGGGGCGTCGTGTGCCATGAAGCAGGATGGAGACAAGCGTGGCGATCACACTCGGAGCGGTACGGGAACGGGTCGACTTGAGGACTCAGCGAACGCTGGACCGACCGGTCGTCTTGGTGGGGGTCGGGTACTGGTCGGGGC
>JBJTBB010000275.1:0-17752 GCA_046091125.1 Planctomycetaceae bacterium | reverse complement strand
CTTTATCTCAGCCGAAGCCGCCGTGGCCGGTTACACCGTGGAAAACACCGGCCCAGGCCCGCTCGTCGCACTCCGCTACTTCGGTCCAGACGTCCATCACGATCCCCCATTGCACGGGAGACGAAAATGACGGCTCCCAGGCCGCCGGGATGCGGGATCCGGGGTCCGGGGAAGTCCAGGCGTCGAACCTTTCGCTGCGGGACGTGAGTGACGAGTCACTACCGCTTGATCGTTCAAGCCCGTACAAACAAGCGCACGCAAGTAAACCCAGAGAAGTAACCCCAGATAAGGACTGAGCACACCATGCCGCACAGCGCACCAAAGCTTCACAACGCCATGTGGCCCGGCCTCGTCGGCAAGGGTTCCGATCCGGGCCAGGAGCCGCCGATATCGCTCGAGCGGATGCTCGAACTGACGGCCGATGCGAATGTGAATGGGCAGAAGTTCGACGGCATCGACTATTTCCTGTTCCTGCCGCACACGAACCCCGAGGCGAGCGATGCGGAACTCGCGAAGATCGCCGATCTCATCGCGAGGTACGGGTTCTCGGTCGGATCGCTTGTGGCGCCTGTATGGCCCGGCACGGTGGGCGACTCGGCAATGGGCGACTCAGCCGCGCGAGAGAAGTTTCTCTCCGCCGTGCGGATGGCCTGCCGGATCGCGAAGGTGTTCGAAAAGCACGGAGTACGAAAGTACGGTGTGATTCGAATCGACTCAGCCGAGTTCGGCGTGAACAAGTGGCGGGAGAATCCCAAGGCCAACACCGCAAAGATCGCCGAGACGTTCCGTGAGGCGGCGAAGATCGCCCGGGACAACGGGCAGAGGCTCGCAGCCGAGGGGGAAATCTGCTGGGCTGGGATGCACTCGTGGAAGGACATCCTGGATCTGCTCGAGGAGGTCGGGATGCCGGAGACGCTAGGATTCCAGGCCGACCTCGCGCACACGTATCTCTATCTCCTGGGCTACAACGCTCCGGAGCACGCTCTGGTGAGGCCCGGCTATGGCGAGGCGGAGTTTTGGCCGGCCTACGAGTCGATGGTGGCGAAACTACGGCCCTGGACCATCGATTTCCATGTCGCCCAGAACGACGGCGAGGTGCACGGAGCCGGTTCGCACGACAAGACCGGCAAGCATTGCCCAGCCGATGATCCGAAGGGCAAGCTCGACATCGTGAAGTGCTCAGGCTACTGGCTCAAGGACGCCGACGCGCGTGGCATCAAGCACATCTGCTGGGACGGCTGCATGTTCCCGAACTCGACACTCGAAAACCCGAAAACCTGGAACACCATCCTCAAGACCATGATCGCCGTCCGCGATGCTCACGGCTGGCAGTGAGTCGCGGTTTCGCGGGCGGCTGCCGGACCAACCCGATCGATTCATCCCTCCGAAGAACCCGTAACGAGGACTCCCACATGGCAAAGCAACTCCGCATCGGCATGATCGGCTACGGCTTCATGGGCCGCGCTCACTCCAACGGTTACAACCGCGTCAAGGACTTCTTCGATCTCGAGTACGTCCCGGTGCTCCAGGCGGTGGCCGCTCGCGACGCCGGAAAAGCGAAGGACTTTGCAGGCCGATGGGGGTACAAGCGGGTTGAAACCGACTGGCGGAAACTCGTCGCCTCCGACGATATCGACGCGGTTGACATCTGCACGCCCAACAACCTCCATGCCGAAATTGCGATCGAGGCGGCCAAGCATGGCAAGGCAATCCTCTGCGAAAAACCACTGTCGATGGATGTGGCCGAGGGCGAACGGATGTGCCAGGCCGTCGAGAAGGCGGGAGTGCCCAACACGGTCTGGTACAACTACCGGCGAATTCCCGCGGTCACCTTCGCCAAGCAATTGATCGATGCGGGGCGTCTCGGCCGCGTCTTCCACTACCGTGCCGACTTCCTTCAGGACTGGACGATCAACGCCGACCTTCCGCAGGGAGGCGCTGCCCTCTGGCGGCTCGATGCAGCGGCGGCCGGCAGCGGCGTGACCGGCGACCTGCTCGCGCACTGCATCGACACGGCGATCTGGCTCAACGGCACCGTGGCGGACGTGACGGCCATGACAGAGACGTTCGTGAAGGAGCGAACCCACCAACTCACCGGCAAGAAACAGCCGGTCGGCATCGATGACGCCTGCTCGTTCCTTTGCCACTTCAAGAACGGCTCGCTCGGGCTCTTCGAGAGCACTCGCTATGCCCGCGGGCACAAGGCGCTCTACACGTTCGAGATCAACGGTGAAAACATGAGCCTGAAGTGGGATCTCCACGATCTCCACCGGCTTCAGGTCTTCGATTACGCCGACGCGGGACCCGAGAGGGGCTGGAAGAGCGTGCACGTGACCGACGGCGACCATCCCTACATGGGGAACTGGTGGGTGCCGGGTCTCGCGATTGGATATGAGCACTCCTTCGTGCACCAGGTCGCCGACTTCCTCGAGTCCTACGCACAAAAGCGGCCCTGCGCACCCACCTTCCGCGACGCCCTCGAGACCCAGAGGGTCTGTGACGCGGTCCTCGCCAGTGCCAAGAGTCACCAATGGGTGAACGTGTGACTACGCGGATCCTCTTGACCACCACCTCCTTTCAGGACACGCCCGGCCGCCACCACGACCTACTCGCTGAAACTGGCTGGGAGATCGTCACGGCCCGCGGTCCGCTCTCGGAAGCCGATACGCTCGCAATCGTCGGCGATGTCGACGGCTACATTTGTGGTGACGATGCGATCACTCGCAGGGTGCTCGAGAAGGCCCGGCCGAGACTCGTGGTGCTGAGCAAGTACGGCATCGGTGTCGACAAGATCGACGTGCCCGCCTGCACGGCAATGGGAATCCCAGTGCTCTTCACTCCCGGCGTGAACCATACCACCGTCGCCGAGCACACGTTTCTCCTGCTGCTGGCCCTGCAGAAGCACCTCCTCTTCCACTGTGATTCGACGCGGGCCGGAAAGTGGCAGCGCAAGACCGGCCACGAACTGCTCGGCAAGACGATGGGCGTCGTGGGCATGGGGCGGATCGGTCGGGAGGTGGCGATCCGGGCTGGGGCGTTCGGCATGCCGGTGATCGGTTACGACGTATCCTGGGATGACCGCTTCGCGACGGACCACGGCATCGCAAGGGCGGCGAATCTCGACGACCTGCTCGCTCGCGCCGACGTGATCTCATTGCATACGAATCTCACGCCAGAGACGCGGGGACTCGTCCGGGCCGAATCGATCGACCGGATGAAGCCGGGCGTGATCGTCCTCAATTGTGCGCGAGGTGAGATCGTCGACACGGATGACATGGTGGCCGCCCTCACGAGTGGACGGGTGGCTGGCTATGGCACCGACGTGCTCGATGAGGAGCCGCCGCCTGCCGATCATCCGCTCCTGAGGCTCGCCAACTGCATCGTCACGCCACACGTCGGCTCGCGAACGACTGAAAGCGTTGAGCGTCAGGCCTTGGCCGCCGTCACGAATCTCGTCAGGGCGATGCGGGGGGAGAAGCCGCTCGCTCAGGTCAATCCGGAGGTCGGGGTTGCACGCCATGTCTGAGACGTTTCACGTCGTCCCGGTCGAGGCCCACGAGTCCCTCGTGCGATCGGCCTATCTGGCAAGAGGGTTCGACGAATCCGAGAGCGACTGTGCGGCGAAGCTCGCCACCGAGGCTACACGCCACGGCATCCGCACCCACAACTGCATCAAGGCGCTCCATCTCGACGACCACTTTGGCTCGAAGGCGGGTGGATGCGTGCCGCGGGCGAGCGTTCGCCGGTTGTCGGGACGGTTCGACGCGGCTGAGGTCTGGGACGCCCGCAAGAAGTTGGGCCAGGCGGTGGCCTGGGAGGCGATCGAGCGCTGCATCGAGCTCGCCGATCGCCACGGCACCGGCACGGTTTCGGTGGACGACGCCTTCCACTATCTCTGGGGCGGCGGGTATGTCATGGAGGCGGCAAAAAGGGGTTACATCGCCTACACCAATTGCACGGCCGCGCTCGCGGAGGTCGTCCCCTTCGGCGGGCGTTTTCCGACGCTCGGCACAAATCCGCACTCGTGGGGGTTTCCAACCGTCGATGCGATCGGGTTTCCGGTCGTCATCGACTGGGCGACGTCCGTGATCGCGATGGGGCGGGTGCAGCAGCTCGCCCGTGAGGGCAAGTCGCTTCCGGGCGGAGCGGCTGTCGATGCCGAGGGACGACCCACGACCGACCCCTTGGCGGCCGTTGCGCTCAATCCGTTCGGTGAGCACAAGGGCTACGGTCTCGCGCTGATCAACGAAGTGGTCGCGGCGCTCGTGGGCGCGTCGCTTCCCACGATCCGCTGCAGGGCCCGTGTGCCGGGAGAGAAGCAGGGCTGTGTCTTTTTCTTCCAGGTGATCCACCCCGAGGCCCTCTCCTCGGGCCTCTTTGCCGGCGGTCGATCGCAGGCCGCCAACGTCAAGGCCGTGCTCGACGACATTCGCGGGCACGGCAACGATCGATGCCTGCTCCCCGGGGAACTCGAGGCCCGCGCGGCGCGGAGATGCGAGGCGGCCGGTGGGCTCCTGTTTTCGACTGCCGAGGTGGAGGCCCTCGACGCCATCGCCATGCAGGCGGGTGTCGCGGTCGTGCCGCGGCGTCCAGTCTGAACGACCCCCGGAGATCATTGCCAGCCATGCTGCCGATCAAGGATTCAGACGCCTGTGCGTTCGACATGGTCGCACTCGGAGAAGTGATGCTTCGACTCGATCCTGGTGAGGGTCGCATCAGGACCGCCCGCAGCTTTCAGGCCTGGGAGGGAGGCGGTGAATACAACGTCGCCCGAGGCCTGCGGAAATGTTTCGGCCTGAGGACGGCACTCGTGTCGGCGTTCGTCGACAACGAGGTCGGCCGGCTCATCGAGGACTTCATCCTACAGGGAGGCGTTTCCACCGATTTTCTTCTGTGGCGGGAGGATGACGGCATCGGCCGAACCGTCCGCAACGGCCTCAACTTCACCGAGCGCGGCTTCGGCATCCGGGGAGCGGTGGGCGTGCCGGATCGTGGCAACACCGCGGCGAGCCAGATGAAGCCCGGCGACGTGGACTGGGACCACCTGTTCGGTTCGCTGGGCGTCCGATGGTTTCACACCGGTGGTATCTTCGCCGCACTCTCGCCGACCACAGCGGCCCTTGCGATCGAGGCTGTTCAGGCGGCCAAGCGGCACGGAACGACCGTCTCCTATGACCTCAACTACCGCCCGAGTCTCTGGAAGTCGATCGGCGGCCTGTCCAAGGCCCGCGAGGTGAACCGCACGATCGCCCGACATGTGGACGTGATGATAGGGAACGAGGAGGACTTCACGGCCTCGCTCGGATTCGAGGTGAAGGGGGTCGATCACACGATCTCGTCGATCGAGACAGACGCGTTCAAGGCCATGATTGCGACGGCCGTCAAGGAGTTTCCGAACTTCAAGGTGGCGGCCACCACGCTGCGGCGAGTCGTCACCGCCACGAAGAACGATTGGAGTGCGATTCTCTGGCACGACGGCGTCTTCCATGACAGTCGAAAGTATCCCGAACTGGAGATCCTCGATCGTGTCGGCGGGGGTGACAGTTTTGCGAGTGGACTCGCCTTCGGCTTTCTCGAATACAACGATCCGCAGAAGGCGGTCGAGTACGGAGCCGCACACGGAGCGCTCGCCTCAACGACCCCGGGCGACACCTCGATGGCCACTCGTCGTGAGGTCGAGAAGCAGATCGCAGGGGGCGGTGCCCGCGTCGTCCGGTGAGGCGTCCCGGCCCCCTCATCGTTTCGACACCTCGGGCTTCTCGTGGGCGGTGAGCCGGCGGGTGACGCATCGTGGATGCGTTCTAGCGGATCTTCGCATCGGGCAGCGCGGCCTTGATTCCTTCGTCGATCGGCATGCGGTCGCGGTCGCCTGAGAGGCCGAATCCCTCGAGGAGTGAGGCGAGTCGCCGTTCAAGATCGGACCTCACGTCGGCGTGGTGCGGGTCCACCGCGAGATTCACGAGTTCCTGCGGATCCTGCTTGAGGTCGTAGAGCTCCGCGAGATGTCGATCGGGTCCGCCGTCGCCGTGCGGGTACCGTGTGAACTTCCAGCGGTCGGTCCGCACGCCGCGGACATTGGGCGTGTAGGGGAACTGCCTCTCGTAGTCGTACTCGTAGAGCCACTCAGTGCGCCAATCGGTGGACTCTCCGTTGACGATCCCGAGCCAGGAGCGGCCGTGGATCCGTTCGAGCGGTGGAGCGTTACAGGCGGCGAGCAGGCTCGGCGCGACATCCTCGGTCAGTACCTGCCTGGTCTCGACATGGCCACGAGGAATGCCCGGGCCTCGGACCACCATCGGTATACGGATGCTCGGCTCGTGCATCGTTCGCTTGTCGACCATGCCGTGTTCCCCCTCGAGCAGTCCGTTGTCTCCCATGAACAGGACGATCGTGTCGTCATCCTGTCCGGTCTCCTCGAGGAACTCGATGAGCCTCCCCACGCTGTCATCCACCGACAGGACCGTGCCCCAATAGGCGTGGACCATCCGTTCGAAGTCCTTGACGGCCTCGGGCCTGGAGTCTGGGAACTCCTTGCGCCACTCGAACAGCGGACCGTAGATGCCGTGCCAGGTGGGAAGCCGTTGTCGGATCCACTCGGGCTTGCCGTCGAGCAGGAAGGCGCTTCTTGGATAGGGCACGCGGATATCGTCGAAGACGTGTTCGTACTTCTTCTCCGGGAAATAGAAGGAGTGGGGCGCCTTCTGGCCGACGCACAGCGCCCACGGTCGTCCGCGGGGGCGGTTCCGGAGCCATTCCAGGCAGTAATCCGTCACGACCGAGGTGTAGTAGCCCGCAGGAGCCTCGCGACGCTCGCCGTTGACGTTCCACTCGTTGTCAAAATAAGAGCCCTGACCCTTGTGGGTGATGAACGTATCGAAGCCCGGCCGCGGCTCGTCGTTGTTCTCCCCCATGTGCCACTTGCCGACGTAGGCCGTGGCATACCCCTGTTCCCTGAGGCGTGCCGGCCAGTGAGGCAGCGCCGAGGGGAGTTCCGTGAAATTGTTCCGCACGCCATGGGCATGGGCGTAGAGGCCGGTAAGGATGCTCGCACGGCTCGGCGAGCACAGCGAGGTCGTGCAAAATGCGTTCGCGAACCGCACACCTTCGGCGGCGAGCCGATCGATCCGCGGAGTCTTGACGTGATTTGAGCCGTAGCAGCCCAGCGCGTCCGGCCGCAGGTCGTCACAGAGGATGAACAGAACGTTCGGCTGCGATTGTGGATCAGCCGCCAAGGTGGTCTCCATCGACCAGAAGGCGAGGCAGCCCAGGAACACCGCCAGCAGAACGCGCGTCGACATGGATGCTCTCCACTCCATTATCCAGTTGGTCCTCTCTCCCAAAATGAATTTCGAGTGTATGGAGCGGTGCGGTCGCGGGCCAGCGACGGCGACTGGTACCATTACGGCGCAGTCGCCGCTGATCACGGCTGACCCGAGAGGAGGAGTGGACCGATGACGCGATTGACGGGGTTCGATGACCGCGCCCATCAGGTGTGGCTCGTGTCGAAAAATGTGGCCGTCCTTCTCGTGGCAACGATCGTCCTTGGAACGCCTACCAAGGCCGCGATTCCCATCGTGCCGGGCTTCGAGCGATTCGGCAGGCATCTGGACGACGCCCAGGGGCGGATCGAGGCGGGACTCCTGCTCGTGAGCGAGCTGGGGTGTGCGAACTGTCATGCCGCGGGGGAGGCTGCCGCGGCCCATCTGCATTCAAAAAAGGGTCCTTCGCTCGACCGGGTGGGTGATCGGATCAGGCCGGAGTGGCTCGTCAAACATCTCGACGATCCCCAGGCAGTGAAGCCCGGCACGACGATGCCTCGCAGTCTTGCGGGGCTCGGACAGCTCGAGCGGGCGTCGCAACTCACCGCGATCGCCCACTACCTCGCCTCCACCGGAACACCCGACGAGGGCGGGTTTTCCGGTTCCGACAAAGCTGACCCGAAGGAGGGCCTCTCCATTCACGATCGAGTGGGCTGCGCCGCCTGTCATGGAAGGCTCGGAGGCGACGCGAGGCTCTCCGACCACGTGCCGTTGGGGGATGTCGCTGCCAAATGGACGCCAAAGGGACTCGAGAACTTTCTGAACGATCCACTCGTCCAAAGGCCGTCGAGTCGCATGCCGCGACTGTCGCTGTCTGACGCGGATCGACGGCACGTGGTCGCGGCGCTTCTCGGCCCGCTGCCGGCACCGGTGGCCGTCGACAACTCGATCGTGGCGTTCCGTGGGCGGGCTTGGAAGACGAAGGTCACGGCATTGCCGTCCGCCGCAACGCTGGGTGAACCGGATACGTCGGCCGACGTGAAGGGATTCGACGTGGCGACCCTTGCGGGAAGGGCAGGCGACTTCACGGCGCACCTCGACGGCTTCTTCCACGTGCGGCGGGCGGGGCTGCACCGCTTCCACCTCGCGAGTGACGACGGCTGCCGTCTCTTCGTGTCGGACAAGCGGGTGGTGGACAACGATGGAATCCACCCCCATGTGGAGCGGCAGGGCGAGATCGACCTGCCCGTGGGGGCGCATCCGATCCATATCGAGTACTTCGAGGGCGGCGGCCAACAGTCACTCACGCTCGACGTGACGGCGCCGGATGTCGGGCGGATCTCGGCGCTCGAACTCGTGACCCCCATGAGAGAAGGCAATCCCGTTCGGGAGCCGCCGCCCGAAAAGCCGGCTAGTTTCAGGGTCGATCCTGCGCTCGTGACCGTAGGACGCACGGTCTTCGAGTCGTCGGGTTGCGCGGCCTGCCATGCGATGACCGACGGCGACCGTAGGCCTCGTGAAGAATCGGATCGTCCCAAGTCGCTCGAGTCGCTCGCATCGCTCGACCTGTCCTCATCGGGTTGCCTCGCGTCTGCTGGCACCTCCGCTTCGGCCACTGGTCGGGCGGACCGCGTCGACTACGGACTCGACGACCGGCAGCGAGAGGCCATCCACGCGGCACTCCTCTGGCTCGGATCGGAGTCTGCGAAGAAGGCTCCCGATGATCCTCGCGTGATCGAACGACTGCTCACGTCGCTCAACTGTTATGCCTGCCACGCCCGATCGGAGGGGCCGAGACTTGCAGCCAAAGGGGGCGTCATTCCAGCCGTTGGTGTCGTCGACGAGGATGGAGAGCCTGTCCTCAAGGAGATCGAGCGGGATGCGCTGTTCACATCGAGCGTTCAGGAACTCGGCGACGAGGGGCGTCTGCCACCGATTCTCACGGGTGTTGGTGACAAACTGACCGACGGTTTTTTGCGCGAGGTGCTGCTGCAGGGCGGCAGGGATCGCGGCATGTTCATGAAGACGCTGATGCCGGCCTGGCATGAGTCGCTCGCGGTACCAATCGCTGAGAGTCTTTCACGCGATCCCAAGACCGATGCCATGATTCCGTCGCTTGCCGGCCATTCCATGGTGGACGTCGAGGACGCCGGTCGCTTCCTGGCAGGTTCGAGAGGACTCGGCTGCATCAAGTGCCATGCGTTCGGTGGTGACAAGGGGCAAAGCCAGGGGCTTGTCGACCTGCTGAGAATGCCCAAGAGATTGCGACACGAATGGTTTCTTGCCTACGTCGCCGATCCGCAGCGATTCCGACCGGGCACGCGGATGCCCGCCGCCTGGCCGGAGGGAAAGGCCTTCCATCCGGATGTGCTGAATGGATCGCCTGCCGGACAGATCGAGGGCATCTGGCGGTATGTCGCGGCGGCCAGTCCCAAGCCTCCCATCGGGGCCTCTTCCAATTCGATCGAGATCGTGCCGGAGCTTCGTCCGGTGATCTACCGCAACTTCATCCAGGGCGCCGGATCGAGGGCGATCGGCGTGGGCTTTCCTGAGAAGATGAGCATCGCCTGGGATGCCGAGGGCATGCGGCTCGCGCTCGTTTGGCGGGGCGCTTTCCTGGATGCCGGCCGTCACTGGACCGGTCGTGGGCAGGGATTCCAGCCGCCCCTTGGCGATGGCGTCTTCACGCCCGACACGTCGTCGGCGATCGCCGTGCTGCCCTCGGAGCGTGACGAGTGGCCGAAGGAATCGGCACGCGAACGCGGAGCCCGCTTCAGGGGGTACAGGCTCGATCAATCGGGCCGGCCGACCTTCACATGGTCGGTTGCGGGAATCACGGTGAGCGAATCGATCGAGCCCGTCGCCGACGATGCAGGCCGGCCGGTCATCAGGCGGACGCTGCGGATCGTCGGGACGCCCGAGAAGGGCATTGCGGTCTTTCGGGCGGCTCGTGGCACGATCGCCGACGCCCCGGGGGGCTGGAGGCGCGTCGATGATGCCTGGCGATTGCGGATCGGCGAAGGCGCTTCATCGGTCGCGCTCATCGACGATCGTGGTGAGCTGCGGGGACCGATTCGATTCGGGCCCAACGGCACGGCGAGCATCGTGGAGGATCTCTCATGGTAGCGGCCAAAGCGGTGGTGCGAACGGCCCTCTTGTTGCTTGCAGTTCCGGTGGTCGAGGCTCGTGCCGCGGAGACCGCCAAGGAGTCCGACTTCTATCCGATCCGCACCTATGACATTCCCCAGGACGCGTTTCTCGAGGCGGGTGCCATTGAATGGATACCTCCAGTGGATCAGACTCCGGGGCGATTGGCGGTCGGCACCCGCAGGGGCGAGATCTGGATGGTCGGTGACCCGGCGTCCGATGCACCGCAGTGGAAGCGTTTTGCACATGGACTGCACGAGATCCTCGGGCTCGCGTGGAAGGACGGATGGCTCTACGTCACGCACCGACCCGAGGTGAGTCGCATCCGCGACACAGATGGTGACGGGGAGGCCGATGTCTTCGAAACAGTGGCCGACGGCTGGGGGGTTAGCGGGGACTACCACGAGTACGCCTTCGGTTCGAAGTTCGATTCGCGAGGCGATATCTGGGTCGTGCTCTGCCTCACCGGCAGTTTCTCGAGCGACGTGCCATTCCGAGGCTGGTGCGTTCGCGTCACTCCGGATGGCCGCACGGTGCCGACGGTCTCGGGCATCCGTTCTCCCGGAGGCATCGGTTTCGACGCCGATGGCGAGGTCCTGTACACCGACAACCAGGGGCCCTGGAACGGAACGTCGTCGCTCAAGCACCTCGTGCCCGGAAAGTTCGTCGGCCATCCAGGCGGTTTCGCCTGGTACGACCGTGCGACGTCGGAGATGGGTGCACGGCCTCAGGAGCCCGAGAGCGGCAGCCGCTGGGCTGTTGAGACGAAGAGGATTCCGCAGCTCGTGCCGCCGGTCGTGATGTTTCCGCACGGCATCATGGGCAATAGTGCCGCGGGCATCGCCTGCGACACGACTGGTGGCCGATTCGGACCGTTCGAACGACAGGTCTTCGTCAGTGACCAGTCACACTCCATCGTGATGCGATGTTGTCTTGAAACGGTGGACGGTGTCATGCAGGGGGCCTGCGTTCGCTTCCGCGAGGGCTTCCGGAGCGGCTCGCTTTCGCTCTTGTTTCTGCCGGACGCCTCGCTTGTGGTCGGTGGTACCAATCGCGGCTGGGGCTCACGAGGCCCGGGGGACTACGCTCTCGAGCGGGTGACCTGGTCCGGCCGTACGCCCTTCGAGATCCTCACGGTGAGGGCCAGGCACGACGGCTTTGACATCGAATTCACTCAGCCGGTCGATCCTGTCGCAGCGGCGAATCCCGCGAGTTGGATGGCCAAGGGCTTCACATACATTTATCAATCAGCCTACGGGAGCCCTGTCGTCGACGAGGAGCCCTGCCCGATCGAGTGGGCTGAATGTTCCCAGGATGGCCGTACGGTGCACCTCGTTGTATCGAATCGTCGTGAGGGCA
The DNA here is from genome assembly GCA_046091125.1 of Planctomycetaceae bacterium. Taxonomy (GTDB): domain Bacteria; phylum Planctomycetota; class Planctomycetia; order Pirellulales; family UBA1268; genus UBA4655. The sequence continues at coordinate 5,987 of JBJTBB010000275.1, read as the reverse complement.
TGATCCACGAGATCACGGCTGCCGGAATCAGGGCCGCAGCCGATGCCGAAGCCGCCGGTGGGCCACTCCTCCACGACACCGCCTGGTACACGCTCAACAGGATCCCGTCCCGTTGAGGATGGGGCGGGAACTGGAGATCGTGGCATCCGGACCGCCCCAAAGTGGCTATTTCGTCTGTTTTCTGTCGCTCGCCGTCCGCCCGTGGCCGATACTATTGAATCTGAGTCGGGGCGTCTCGCTTCTGTCGGAGAGCCTTTTTCCGTAACGAATGGGATGCGACGAACCGGTTCGACCATCGGATGGTTTCTCTCGCCGCTCCTCGGGATGACGGCAGTGGTCGCGATCGGTCCGCACGTTCGAATTGCGGGCGAGGACGCACCGGGTCTTGTCATCTACCGTGAGCATTGTCAGCACTGCCATGGCGACGATGGCATCGGCACAGCGGAACACCCCAAGCCGCTCGAGGGGGATCGCTCGGTCGCCCAACTGGCGGCCTACATCGACCAAACCATGCCCGAGGGTGATCCAGAGGCGGTGTCCATGGAGGAGGCTCGGGCGGTCGCCGAGTACATCCATGGCGCCTTCTATTCGACGATCGCCAGGGACCGCAACCGTCCGGCACGGGCTGATGTCGTGCGGCTCACGGCGCGGCAATATCTTCATTCCCTCGCCGACCTCGTCGGCAGTTTCACCGGTCAGCCTCCCAGGCCCGTCCGACCCGGTGCCATGCCCACCGCGCAGGGCGACCAGCGGGGACTCAAGGGGGAGTATTTCAACGCCCGTTCATTCGATGCCAAGGAGAAACTCGGCGAGCGCGTCGACGCCGAGGTGTCATTCGATTTCGGTGTGGAGGGGCCAGACCCTGAACGGTTCGACACGAGACGCTTTGCCATTCGATGGACAGGTTCGATCACGACGACGGAAACAGGTGTGCATGAATTCGTCGTCCGAACCGATCAGGCCTTCAAGCTCTTCGTCAATGCCGAGTGGTTCGATCCGCCACTGATCGACGCCTGGGTCAAGTCGGGAAGTGATACGGAGTTTCGTGCGAGCGTGCGGCTTATAGGTGGTCGAGCCTATCCCATTCGCTGGGAGTTCGCGAAGGCCACCCAGGGTGTCGACAGCACGAAGAATGAGTTTGCCACGCCGTCATCGGTCGCCCTGCTCTGGAAGCCACCGCATGGAACGCTCGAGACCGTTCCCGCCCGCACGCTCTCGCCATCGGGGGGGGCGTCCACATTCGGGATCGACGCATCGTTTCCTCCGGACGACCGGTCAATCGGATACTAGCGGGGTTCGAATATCTAGCGTGAATGGTTCGAGGCAGCCACGTCGGCAGCATCGGAGGCGGCCGACCGGATCGTCGATCGCGTCGAGCATCTGGCGGGCGTGAAGCGGGATGCCGCAGATCGGCGGATGAAGCTTGAAACCTTCGCGGGCACCTTCGCCGAAAGGGCGTTTCGCCGCCCCCTTTCGGATGAACTGAAGCTGCGATTTGTCACCAGGCCGTTTGCGGAAGCCCCGGATGATGACACTGGTTTGAAGCGGTCGCTGCTGGCGGTGCTGTCCTCGCCACGATTTCTGTACCGCCGGCCACCGGCTCCCGGACAGGCGTCCGACGACTTCGACGTAGCCGATCGACTGGCACTGGGTCTTTGGGCTTCCATGCCCGATCGCACGGTGCAGGAGGCGGCTGCGCGAGGCCAACTGCATGAGCCCGCGCAGGTGCGTCGGCAGGCCGAGCGGATGGTCGCCGATGCCCGGCTGCGAGCGAAGTTGCGAGATTTTCTTTTCGACTGGCTGCGGGTCGCGGATCCGCCGGAGATGGTGAAGGATGCCTCGCTCGACGTGATCTTTACGCCCGAGGTCGTCTCGGACCTCCGCACGAGCCTCGAACTCCAAATCGCCGACGTCCTCGATCGTGAGCCCCACGACTTCCGCAGGCTCTTCACGAACGATTCCGTACCGCTCAATAGCCGATTGTCCCCGCTGTTCAACGCGACGCCGGGGCCCTCGACTGGTTTTCGTCCGGTTCGGATCGATGGTGGCAGGAGAGCGGGTGTGCTCACGCATCCCTACCTGATGAGCCTGCTGTCGTATGCGTCCTCGTCGTCGCCGATTCACCGGGGCGTCTTCGTCTCGAGAGGACTCCTCGGCAACATTCTCAGGCCGCCGGAGGAGGCCGTGACGCCACTCGCGCCCGATCTGCATCCTGACCTGTCGACACGGGAGAGGGTGTCGCTGCAGACCAGTCCGGTGGATTGCACGACCTGTCACTCGATGATCAATCCCCTGGGCTTCGCGCTCGAGGAGTTCGACGCCGTAGGCCGTTACCGCACGGTTGAACGGCGGGGGGCGATCGACAAGCCGATCGATGCGAGTGGCATGTATCAGCCACGGGAAGGGAATGCAGTGGCCTTCGATGGTGCGCGGGCGCTGGCCGAGTACGTGGCGGCGAGCAGAGATGCACACGAGGCTTTCGTCCAGGATCTTTTTCACTTTCTGGTGAAGCAGCCTGTGCGGGCATGGGGGCCTGAGGCGCTCGAAGGACTGGTGCATTCGTTCGAGTCCTCGGATTGCGACATGCGACGACTGGTCGTCGATAGTATGGTATTGGCCGTGCAACTGCCTGCTGCCCTGGCAGGAGGCGGGGAACCAGGGCCTCCATGAGGCATGGCGACCCACGATTGAGAGCAGGCAATGAAGGAGTAGGCTGATGCCAGTCGGACGTCAGGTGGGACTGAAGGGAGGACGCATGGGCAATCGCCGTGAGTTTTTGAGGAGGCTGGGGATCGGATCGGCCGTCCTTCCCTTCCTCGGCAACCTGCCGAGTCTCGCGTTCGCGTCTTCTGGGCGGCGACAGCGTCTGATCGTGGTCTTCACGCCCGACGGGGTCGTCAAGAAGAATTTCTGGCCGGAGCAGCCGGGCGACTTCGCCGCGGATCTGCCAGTGATCCTCAAGCCGCTCGAGGGCTTCCGTGACCGGATGCTGCTGCTCAAGGGCGTCCACAACAACGTCCGTGGTGATGGTGATGGTCACATGCGGGGCATCGGATGCCTGCTGACGGGGATCGAGTTGTTTCCGGGCAATATCCAGGGGGGAAGCGACACACCGGCCGGATGGTCGAGCGGGCTGTCGATCGACCAGGAAATCAGGGAGTTCCTGCAGGCGCGTCCGGAGACCGCCACCCGATTCGGGTCGTTGGAGTTCGGTGTGCTCGTACCGGATCGGGCCGACACCTGGACGCGGATGGTCTATGCCGGCCCGAATCGTCCGATCGCGCCGATCGACGACCCGTACCGCATGTTTCACAGGCTCTACGGACAACTTCGGGATCGGGACAGCCTCGTCAGTGTTCTCGACGATGTGCGGGAGGACCTGGCCGCCGTTTCCGCAGTCCTACCCGTCGAGGATCGCCGCCTGCTCGAGGAGCATGCATCGATCGTGAGGCAGTTCGAACAGGACCTCGCCATTCATGCGTCGGAGGTTGCGCATGCCGTGCCGGTCCTGGAGCCGGGCGTGCTCGAACAGAACGAGCAGATGCCGAAGATCAGTCGGATGCAGATCGATCTGTTGGTCAACTCGCTCCAGGCCGACTTCGCGAGAGTCGTCACGCTCCAGTACACGAACTCGGTCGGTCAGGCACGGATGCGGTGGCTGGGAATCGACGAGGGCCAGCACGACCTCTCGCATGAACCCAACTCCAACGAGGCGGCGCAGGAGAAACTCACACGGATCAATGCGTGGTATGCCGAGGAGATCGCGCACCTCGCCCGCAGGCTCTCCGAGACACCTGAGCCCGGCGGTGACGGTTCGATGCTCGATCACACCACGATCCTCTGGACGAACGAACTGGGCGAGGGCAACTCGCATACGCACCAGAACATTCCCTGGGTTCTGGTCGGCGGTGGGCTGGGGTTCGCGGGAGGAGGCGTCGTGGAGTTCCCTGGGGTACCACACAACAGGTTGCTCGTCACCCTGGCCCACGCGATGGGGCACACTGGGCTCGTCCGATTCGGCAATCCGGATTTCTGCGGCGAAGGTCCGCTCTCGATCGAGCGACGTGCGTGAGGAGAGGCTGATCAAAAGGCCCGCCTTGGGACACGCGTTTGCGATCTGCTCAATCGCGCTCGTCGCCTGTGGAGTGGTCGGCATGCTGACGCGGCCCGTGGGCCGTGAAGTCATCGGCATCTCGATGGGGCCCGGTCTTCTGCCCGGCGACGTGATTGGCTCCGCGCGATTGCCGCTCGCCGACCGATTCCGTCGACCGTCACGATACGAGCGGTGGATCGTTCGCAATCCGGAAGGGGGTGAGGCGGTCAAGCGACTGGTCGCAGGAGACGGCGAGTCGCTGTCCATAGAGAAAGGCGACCTTGTCGTGGACGGACGGGTCTTGCTGAAGTCTCCGCGAGAGCTCGCCGAGATGGCATCGGGCGTCCACCTGGAGCGTTCTGTGAAAGCGGACTCTGATCGGGCGGCGTCTGGCGCCAACGGCGGACAATCATGGCGTTTCGAGACCGACGCCGTGTACGACGATGCGGTCTTCGCCCCGAAGGAAAAGCGATGGCTCCTGGAAGTCCGTGACGTCGGGATCACGGGAATCGTCTCCTTGCCCGCCGGTCAACGCAGCCGACTGTGCTGTCGTGTCGGCGATCACATGATCGGTTGGTCGTTGGAGGGCCCCGGCGGCGTCGCGTTCATCGCTGGACGACTCGATCGTCACCTCGTGGCGGTGGCCTGGCATGCGACATCGGCATCGCCGATCGATGGAACCCATCCTGATGGAGACGGCGACGTTTCGGCGGGCGGACCATGGTTTCCCGCCGACCTGCCGGAGTGGTGGTCCATCACCGAATCGTGGCATGACGGGGACATGGATCCGCTTCTGCTCGGAATCGACCTCTCGGGAAACGGTGCTTCGATCGCCATGGCCGCCGTGTGGCGGGATGGGCATCACCTGCCGGAAAAGTCGGGGCGTTCGGAATGGAGCATTCCGCGCGGCGAGTGGTTTTTTCTCGGGGATCATCCGCCCGCGAGCGTTGATTCCCGTACGTGGGGGCCGCTCGGCCGGGAACGGTTGTTGTATCGAGTGTCCAGCGTCCGACGCTCACGTTGAACCGGTCAGACGCCTGGTGGCCGCTCGGGAATCATCCGGTCGGCCTCGTGCAGCACGGCCAGCGAACGGGCGGAGCGGGCGAGCCGGCTCACGGCATCGGGTGACTCGGCGTGTCCGAAGCCCAGTATTTCGACCGAGTCGGGATCGATGTCCGATAGCAGGACAAGCCGGCGCGAGCCGAGGGCCGAGGACAAGGAGATCGCGAGGCCCGCATCCTCCACGAGCGAGTCATCCCCCGAACGGAAGGCTTCGCGCACGAGTTTTTCGAGCGGCACTCCCTCGCGCCAACGTGCCACGACCGGTCCCGGCGACTCGGAGACCCTGCAGCATCCGCAGATGGTGCCGTCCGGGGCCGTGATCCGCGCAGCCGCGGCGATCCCGCGGGCAAGATCCGCGAGCGACGGCTGCCGGAGGGTTTCAGGGGTCGTCGATCCAGCAGTCTCCGAAGGATCGTGATGAAGGGAGAAGACAGTACAGTCGGCCGCGGCGATCGGCCGGGGCCGCCATGCCGAGGCCGCGCGCCGCGCCGGTGCCGACGGGCGGGCAGGCCTTCCGAAAAAAACTTCAGCGAGCGAGCCCTCCCGGCCCCGCTTGGCCAGATCGGCATCGCAGCGGACGCTCGAGCGCTGCCCCAACGCTGGAGTCACCCCGGCCACGCGCACGCGGCGGGTGAGGCCGTACCACCGGCCCCTGGCATCGCGCAGGTTGGCGGGCACATCGCGCGTCAGGGCGGCGGAACTCGTGGGGCGGAGCAGGCCCAGGTCGGTGGCGCGGTCGAGCCGCGCCGCATCGACCAGCACCAGCACATCGGCCGGGGTGTTGGCCCCTTCACTGCGGAGGCGCTCGATCAGGGCGTCATCCTTGGCCTCG
>JBJTBB010000274.1:0-6208 GCA_046091125.1 Planctomycetaceae bacterium | reverse complement strand
GGACGATGGCGGCCTCATCGTCATGGGCGCGATCCCGCAGCCCCCGGATCACCGTACGGGCTCTCGCCATGTCGCCCGCCTTCACCGCGGAGAGCCCATCCCGGAGAGTCGCAGTCGATCGGTCGCCGTTCGTCGATCGGGTGACCGTCGCGACGATCGCTCCACCGAAGAGGACGATGCCGGCCAGAATGGAGGCGATACCCAGGGCGACCGGGGGACGACAGGGCCCCGATGCCTTACGGCCGCGAATGCCTGGATCGGAGAGGCGAGCGTCGTCGGTCATCGAAGGATGGATCCTGACGGCGTTTTGGAAGACGACACCGCGTCCTGTTCGACGATCCGGAGCATCGGCGTACTCGCGTTCAATTCCGCCGTCTGGACGATTCCTGACGGCCAACGTACCACGATCTCCATCCTGCTCGCGGGGTCCACCGTGGGAGCCACTTTCTCTGGCCAGGTGAGAACGATCACCTGCTCGGAATGCGACAGGTAGCTTCCGCCGCCCGTCAACTGCCCCCGACAGATGGTGACGCCATCCGTCCGTCCTTCGACCCGTGTGCCGACGGCATCTCGATTGGAACGCGTGCCGATGAGTTCGAGGCGGAGTCGATGCGTCGACGACGGATACCTGTTCTCGGCGATGGCGATCGGCGTGTTGAGATGCGAGACCGCAAGGTCGAGGTCCCCGTCTCGGTCGTAGTCTCCGCTGGCGAGTCCGCGGCCTTCGTGGGGCATCGCGAAATAGGTCTCGGCCGGTGCGGGCACGCGTTCAAACCGCTCACCTTCGAGCGAGAGCAATAGCGGCACCTGACGGCGAGGCGACGCGTCGGGATACTTGATCACGTGTCCGTTGGCGACGGCGATGTCGACGCGTCCGTCCGAATCAAAGTCACGGCACACCGTGCCAAAACCCACAAACAAGCCGCCCAAGGCCGTAATGCCGTGTCGACGGCTGACGTGGAGGAACTGCCCGCGGCCCTCGCCGCGATAGAGCCCGAACGACTCCCGCTCGTAGTTGGCCACCCATATGTCCGGCCGACCATCGCGGTTGAAATCGCAGAGGTCGACTCCCATACTGCCGTTTGGGAGTCCCACGTCGTCGATGGCGACGCCCGCGGCAAGTCCCCGCTCGTCGAACGTCCCGTCTCCGCGATTGACGTAGAGGAAGTTGTCGACCGTGTCATTCGCCACGTAGATGTCGACGTCACCGTCATCGTCCACGTCGGCGAGCAGCACGCCAAGTCCCTTGCCGTCGGATCGCAGTCCGGCCTGTGACGACACCTCCTCGAATCCGCCGTCTCCGAGGTTGCGGTAGAGCGAGTCGGGCAACCCGCTGAACTCGCGGGGTGGGCAGATGTCCCTCGTGGTCGCGGTGGGGCCGCAAAACGGATGCTTGTCGAAGGACCAGTCGACGTACCTCGCGAGGTATAGATCGAGGAATCCATCGCCGTCGACATCGGCGAATCCGGCGCTCGAACTCCACCTCGGATCGGTGGACCCCGGCCAGTTGCAAAATGCCTCATACGTGCCGTCGCCGAGGTTATGCCACAGCTCGGGCGGGCCGTAGCCGGTCACGACGAGATCGGGAAAGCCGTCGTTGTCGATATCACCTACGGCCACGCCGTGCGTGTAGATTCGCTCACCGCCTATACCAGCCTTAATGGCGACATCCTCGAAAGCCGGCGGCTCGGCGGCCACGCGACGGTAGAGCGCCGTCGGGAGACCGACGAATCCGCCGGAGTCGTCGAAGCCGCCTCCACGAGGGGCGACGAGGTCAAGCCGGCCGTCGCGATCGAAATCGATCCAGCCGACGCCTCCGCCGAGTGACTCGAGGATCGAGCAGTGATCCGCCTCCTCGCCGTTGCGATAGACGCAGTCGACTCCCAACTCGGCCGCCCGATCGACGAACGGGTTCTCCGGTTCATTGGCCAACCGGCGGGGGACACCATGGGATGACCGGGCCGCCTCCGCAGGCGGCCGCGGGTGCTCGCGTGAGCAGCCCGAAAGTGCGGTCGCCACGATGACGCTCACGATGGTGAAGCGGCCCATGGTGGACCGACGAGTGGCGCCAGCGAGTACACTTTCGTTCGATCCATGAAACCCCATGACTCACACCCCCGATGCACCACTCCAAGCCGATCGAGCGGCTCGTCGATCTCCTCGACCCAGCCGCCGACCTGATTCTAAACATGACACGCGAGGAGGCGCTCGCGCGCGTCGGCTCCGGTCGTCCAGACGCGGTCAGATCCATCGTCGGACAGTTCGCCCTCGTTCACCGCGAAGGCAAACGTATCCGCATGGCCCGTTCGATCGGTCGGCCGCTTCGGTACTTCATCGCCAAGAAGGCGGCGGGACCGATGCTCGTTACGGCCGACCGCATCGACGTGATTCGGGACTTCCTCCGGGCCGAGGGGCTCGTCGATCAGTTTCATCCGTCCTACACGCGGATGGTGCCGGCCCACCACGTGATGGAGCTGGCCCTGGTGGGTTGTCCCGATCCGAATCCCGTCTGCACGCGATTTTTTACGCCGTCGCGCGACCGATGGAGGGCTGATCTCGATGCGATCGCCGGCCAGTACGTGAACGCACTCGCCGGCGTGCGTTCGCGATTTCTCGATCGGCTCCCGGTCGACGAGCCGATCGGCGTGCTCTTCTCGGGCGGTGTCGACTCGGGCGCGGTACTCGTGCTTCTCCATCATCGCCTCCTCGCCCGCGGCGAGACGGCCATGCGATTGAAGGCCTTCACGCTGTCGGTACGGTCCGATGGTGCCGACCTTCGGCAAGCCCGCGCCTTTCTCGCGGCGGTCGGGCTCGAGTATCTTCTCGAGGCGATCGAGGTGGAGCCCGCGGCGATCGACATCACGGATGCCATCCGCACGATCGAGGACTATAAACCACTCGACGTGCAGGCGGCCGCCGCCACGCTCGCGCTGTGTCGCGGGATCCGCGAACGACATCCGCGCTGGCGGTGGCTCGTCGATGGAGACGGCGGTGATGAGAACCTGAAGGACTACGCGATCGAGGATAACCCGGAACTGACCATCCGAAGCGTGCTCGGCAACCTGATGCTCTACCAGGAAGGATGGGGCGTCGACGCGATCAAGCATTCACTCACCTATTCCGGTGGCCAGAGTCGCGGTCACGTCCGTAGCTATGCCCCCGCGGCAACGCTCGCATTCCGGTCGTTCAGTCCCTACACGCTGCCCGACGTGATCGAGGTGGCCGAGGGGATCCCCTTCGTCGAACTCACCGGATGGGATCACGAGCGGCTTTATGCTCTGAAGGGCGAGATCATGGGGCGTGGTGTGCGGCAGGTGACGGGGGTCGACATGCCCATCCATCCGAAGCGGCGATTCCAGGTGGGAATCGTGTCCGGAGGGGACACGGCTCCGCTCTTCCCCTCCGATGGCGCAGTGTATCGCAGGATTCATGCACAACTCTGGGATGCATGAGTCTCACGGGGCTTCGATGCGGCTGAGTGAGCGAAGCGGTTGTGTGCGGCGGGATCGAGCAGGCCCGCCGGGTCCCAGGGAGCGAGCAGGCTTCGCAGGTCGTCGAGCGCCGCTTCGCGCGAGGAACATGTCCGTGGAGGGCGAGCACCATCCCCGGAGGCCGACCGCGACCGGGCGAGACCGACGAGTCGCATGCGAGCCGCGTGAAGCGACTCCCGGAGAGGTCGATTGCGGCAGGAAAGAAAGCCTCCAACCCCGTCGCCGGACGCGATCGCCCGCTCGTGGTGGATCGTGGCGATGAACGTGAGGTGGCAGGCGAACGTGAAGAGGGAAAAGTCATCGAGGCACTCGTAGCAGGCCGAGATGAGCGAGTCGATCCAACACACCTCGTCCACCACATCTCGTCCGTAATCGTTCCAGCGGGGCGTATCGTGGGCGCCCGCCACGACGAGCCGCGCGACACGATCGACTCCCGAAATCGCATGGGCGATGCCCGTGCTTTGGAGCGGGTCGACGAACCCGCAGGTGGTCGGCAGCATCGCCCAACCCACACCGGACGCCCGCGACCAGAGACGCGTGAGCCGGCCTGTTTCCGCCAGCGGCCGGACACGTCGTGCACCCTCGAGCATGGCGGCAAGCGATGGGTATCGTGCGAACGTCTCGTGCCATGTTCGTTCGCTTCCGGTGGACGAGCCGCCGAACCCGTGTACGACGTCGGTCTGTCGTCGCACGAGCCCGACGCTCGCGAGCCCGGCATCGAAGCGGAGCATCCAGAACCAGCCGCCCGCCACGAGATGATGCTGCGCCGCGTCGTCCGAACGGAAGGGGGTAGTCGTGGAAACATCGCCCGCAGCCAGTCGGATCGTATCCCAACTGCCAAGATCCTCGACGTGTGTGTAGATGCAGGCGGTCCGAGTGGCGAGTGAGTCATCGAGTCGTACGAGACCGAGCACCCTCGCGAGTAGCGCTCCGGACCCAGAGGCATCGACCACGAGCGGGCTCTCACAGTATTCGGTCGCACCGGTACGGTCGTGCCGCCAGCCGACATGCCACCGATCGGTCCGCTCCAGGCGCTCCACCGTGCAGGACTCTCTGCCGTCGACTCCGGCCGAGAGTGCCTGAGCGAAGAAAAAGGCGTCGACGTCGCTCCTCAGCCAGTGCGTGTCGCTTGCGTCGTCGTTCGCACTGGCCGCGACGAGGAGCGACGCGACGTGCTCGCACGAATCGGCAAACGCTCGGCCAGCGGTGTTGCCAGCCGAGTCATGCGCGAAGTAGGAGAAGCCTCGCTTCTTGCCACAACGAATCGCGGGGTAGGTTTTTCTCCAGGATCCGTAGCGGGCAAGCGGGGCGAGGGCCGTTAGATCCCAGTGCTCGGCGAGCCGTGAGATCAGCATGTCGGCCACGGGCGTGCTCGACTCGCCGATCGCGAACCGTGGATGGCTGTCGCGGTCGAGCAGCACGACACGCAGGCCCTGACGCGCGAGGATCCAGCCGAGCAGGCTGCCGGAAAAACTGCTGCCGAGAATGACGATGTCGGCGTTCATGGCTGACATTCGCAGGTGCGTATGTCGGCTGCAGATGCGTGTTGGGCAAGCGCCATCGCCGATAGCCGGGAGCGGCGTCGATCCCGGCAGCGATCGCAGTGACCAGCGAGTGAATGCCAATCCCACAGGTCAAGCGTGACGACCGACGCGGCTGGAATGTCGCTCGGAGTGTCGCCCCCGAGTGCCGCGCGGAATGCACGTTCCATGAGCGCAGCGGAGGGCCGCTCGAACGCCCCCTCGCGTTCCAGCCGGTCGAGATAGCCGTTGCCTGTTCTCGTCGGCACGATGCTGACGTGGCGGACACCGATCGAACGCGCGAAATCGACCGAGCGCACACACCACTCGAGGGACTCCTCCGCCGTCGCCCAGGGAAGCCCAAGAAGCACGAACGCCCTCACATCGATGCTTTCGCGGTGCAGGCGGTCCGTCGCGGCTGCGAAGTCATCGATCGTCATCCGTTTCTCGAGGCGGGGCAGGATCGTCGGATGGATCGTCTCGAGCCCCATTGCCACCTCGAGTGAGCCGACGAGCCGGTCCCGGAACCGCCACACGGCGTCACCGATGAGCCGTGGATGATTTTCGACGATCACCCGCTGGCGGCTGCGACAAAGATCCGCGATCACGGGGAGATCGGCGTCTGGTACGCTCCTCGCATCGAAAAAGTTGCTGCCGTTGTAGAGCTTGAGCCACTCCGCCGGCGGCAAAGGTTCGCCGACGAGTGCCGAGTGGATCTGCTTCGGGAGTCGACCCTTTTCCGTCGGACGTTCGAGCGAGTGCCGCCATAGATCGCACATCGAGCACGTGAAGCGGCACTCCGCACCGGAGAGAATTGCCACGCGGCACCGCACGGCCCGTCCGGCCGAGGCAACTTCCAGTTCCTCGAAGGTGGCAACCGGCAGGTGATCCGATACCTCCGCCCGAGGTCCCCGCGAGGCGCGCACGGCACCCGAGCCGGTCGAAGACCGCCCCTCGGCGGCGGTGGTCACTGCGGCGACTTCTCAGCGGGGGGCTCGGCTGCCTTCTCGGCCGCCGGTCGCTTGTCGTATTGCTGCATCATCGCCCTGGCCTCCACCTCAGCGGCCGGATCGGGTTTCACCTCCGGGGGGCTGCAGCCCGAGAGAGAAGCGAGCAACACCATGGCGGTGATCGCCGAGAAACGTACGGGCAAGCGTCTGGGACGATCGAGAAAGACCATAAGACTCACTCCGGGTT
>JBJTBB010000273.1:0-3686 GCA_046091125.1 Planctomycetaceae bacterium | reverse complement strand
CGACGGCAGACTGCCCACGGATTGATCGATGGAAGCTTCGGAGCCACCGATGAGAGCAAACGCCCTGTGGGCCCCCTGGCGACTTTCCTACATTCAAGGCGAGCGGCCAGATGGCCGGGAGATCGGGACGAAATCCTCCGGGACGATGGACTGGCGGCAGGGAGCGGATCGGGATTGCTGTCTGTGCAGGGCCGCGGCGGCCATGGGTCACGAAAAATCGCTGGGTGTGCTCGATCGCCGTGACGGCTGCGTGGTGCTGACCAATCGATTTCCCTATGCCAGCGGGCATCTTCTGGTCGCGCCGCTGGATCACCGGGCGGGGCTTTTGGATCTTGAGAGCAGCGTGACGCTCGCCCTTCAGGAACGACTGACCGAATGGTGCGAGATCCTCACCCGTTCGATCGGTGCCGAGGGCTTCAACATCGGTCTGAACGTCGGTCGTGTGGCGGGAGCGGGTGTCCCGGGCCACCTTCACTGGCACATCGTGCCGCGATGGAGCGGGGACACGAATTTCATGCCCGTCACGGCAGGTGTCCGCGTGCTTTCTCAGTCGCTCGATTCACTCTGGGAGCAACTCCATGCGACCCGAATGGCGGACGCGTGAACAGGTGCTCGTGGCTCCCTGGGGCATGCGGGCCGCCGATTCCCGCGGTCGCGTGCATCCCGAGGATTTCCACCGTTTCCGCAGCCCCTATCAACGTGACCGCGACAGGATCATCCACTCGGCGGCCTTCCGCAGACTGGCCCACAAGACCCAGGTCTTCACGGGCTATCCCGGTGACTACCATCGGAGCCGCCTGACACACACCCTGGAGGTTGCATCGATCGCCCGGACGCTCGCGCGTGCGTTCGCGCTCAATGAGGATCTAGTGGAGGCGCTCGCGCTCGCCCACGACATCGGTCACCCTCCATATGGCCATGCAGGCGAGGACACGCTCGACGAACTGCTCGCGGGGCAGGGCGGCTTCAATCACAACGCCCAGGCGCTGCGGATCGTGGAGCTGATCGAGCACCGCTATCCACGTTTCCCAGGACTGAATCTCTCGCGTGAATTCCTGGAATCGCAGTCGGCTCGAGCAACTCCCGGCAAGTCGGCGCCCAGCCTGCTCGAAGCGCAGGTCGTCGATGCGGCCGACTCCATCGCCTACGACAGCGCGGATGCGGACGACGCGGTTGAATTGGGATTCGTTCGTCTCGATGAACTGCTCGAACTGCCTCTGGTGTCTCGGGCCGCTGAACGCGTCCGTTCAGCGCTCGGCAGACTGCCACCGGGCGACGAACGGCTGGCGGTGCTTCACGAGATCGTGGACATGCAGGTGGAGGAACTCGTGGAGCGGACGCTCGCGCGGATCGAGAATGAGCGGATCGGCAGCACATCCGAGGTGCTTGCCGCCGGCCGCCTGATGGACCACGCGCCAGCGACGCAGCAGGGAAAGGTGGAGCTCGAACGGTTCCTGTTCGAACGGGTCTATCGCAGCCCGACCGTCCTCGCCGTCCGGCAGCCGGCGCAGCGGAGGCTGGCGGGGTTGTTCGACTGGTATCGAGCCAGACCGGAGACGCTGCCGCCGCGGTTTCGGGCGCGCGTCGACGATTGGGGAGCGGAGCGCAGCGTGGCGGACTACGTGGCGGGGATGACGGATCGATTCCTCGAGCGAGAGTTCGAGCGATTGATCGGGCCGTGAGAGTCGTGCGGTCGCGGCGGCATGGCGGCGATCAAGGGATTCGGAAGGAGAAGGTGTGTGACATCGGGTCGTTTGAGTACGTTCAACAGACGGCTTGAAGCGTTCCGGCTCTGATTCAAGGGACATGATGCCGATCGGTGTCGGAGGGTAAACTTCTGCGGGTTTGCGAAAGTCTGGTTCCGGAGAGCGTCCATGCCCCTGCTCGTGCTGCGTGTCGTGTTCGTGATGGTGTGCGTTGGCGTCGCGGTGCTGATGTTCAACTCGCAGCCAATGGCCGAGATCCCGGCGTGGATGCCACTGAGCGTGCTGGCCGGCATGACCGTCCTGCCGATGCTCGTCATCGCGATCGACCTGGCGGTCCGCCGCAAGGATCTGACGATCATCACAGCCGTCTACTTCGGCCTGATCGTCGGACTTTTCCTGACCTATGTGGCGATGCTGGCACTCGCGCCATTCACCTCGCCCAATCCGTCGGACCCGCTGACGGTGTGGCTGCCGCCGGTGCTCGGCACCATTCTCTGCTATGCCTGCATCAGCGTGCTTCTGCAGACCAAGGACGACTTTCGTTTCCTGATTCCGTACGTGGAGTTCGCCCGGGACGTAAAGGGTTTGAGGCCGAACGTGCTCGACGCCAGCGCGATCGTCGATGGACGCGTGGCGGATCTGGCGGAGTCGGGCGTGTTCGAGAGTCGTTTCGTGGTTCCGTCGTTCATTGTGGATGATCTGCAGGCCGCCGCGGACGACGCCGACAAGACGTCGCGACTGCGTGGAAGGCGTGGCCTCGACGTCCTCACGAGGCTGCGCGGCTGCAAGGTGATCGACATCGAGGTGCTCGCCCCACCTAATGATCTCGCCATTGCGGATTCGCCGGATGAGAGCCGCGCATTGGCCATAGCTCGTCGCCTCGGCGGCAGGCTGATCACCGCGGATGCGCAGCAGGCGAAGGCCGCCACCGTGCGTCGCGTCGCAGCGATCAACGTCAATGACATCGCCGTCGCCATGAAGCCGACGTTCATGCCCGGGGACGCCCTCGAGGTACGGCTGGTCAAGGCCGGCGAGGAGCAGGGACAGGGCGTCGGCTATCTCGAGGACGGCACGATGGTCGTCGTCGAAGGCGGACGGGAGCATATTGGTCGTCAGGTTGCCGTCAGTGTCACCGGAACGCTTCAGACCAACGGCGGCAGGCTCGTGTTCGCGAGACTCCGTCAGTCGGTGCGCGCCTGATCGATCCCGATCATCACATGTCCAGCCATCACACCGCTGACCGGAGCGGATGATTGGCGATGATGGAGTCATCGATGCACCTCTCGACACGTCAGGATCCGGGGTTCCCTGGCGGAGGGTCGCGGGACGGTGCCATCCGCCCCACGGCCTTCGATGGCGTCGGCGAGACGATCTGCACGGCCTGTCCGATGCTCTGCGGGATACCGGGCTCACCAGCACCGTCGGCGGGGGCCGTCGAGGGGCTCGGTGACTGCGTCCATGCGGCCGCGTGGCTTCCAACGGCCATCGACCGGCATGCGACGGCTGTCCGTGTCGGCGCGACGATCGATGGGCGGCGGGCCTCGCTCGCCGACGCGGTCGGCGAAGCCGCTTCGAGGCTCCTCGCGGCTCGCAGGGTCCTGCTCACTGGGCTCGAGTCGCTGTCACTCGAAGGGATCCGTGCCGCGGCTCGCGTGGCCGAGCGGCTTGGCTGCGCCGTCGACACGGGGACGGCGGAGGCGTCGACCCCGGCGGGCCCGACGCTCGACAGGATCGGAGGCGTCACCGCCGAATGGGAGGAGTTGAGGGATCGAGCCGATCTCGTCTTTTTGCTCGCAATTGATCCATCCGCGACGCACCCCCGTTTCATCGAGCGGTTTCTTCCTGTCCGGATCGATGGCCGCCAGCGTCGCGTGGTCACGGTCGGATCCGAATCGCCTGAGATTGGTGAGGCGCAGCAGCTCCATCTGCGAGTGCCCTCCGATCGCTCGGTGGAGGGCTCGCGGCTGCTGGAGGCGGCCG
>JBJTBB010000272.1:0-4704 GCA_046091125.1 Planctomycetaceae bacterium | reverse complement strand
ACATGGACAGGGTCTTCTCGACCGACACGATCGAAGGACCACAGTCGATGACGCTCCGGCAGATCATCAAGCGACTGCGCAACACCTACTGCCGATCGATTGGTGTGCAATTCATGCACATGGACGACCTGCGGGTTCGGCAATGGCTGCAGGTCCGGATGGAGGGGACGGAAAACCGCATTCAGCTGGATCGACGGCAGCAGTTGCGGATCTTCCGGCAGATGATGACGGCGGCCCTGTTCGAAGAGTTCATTCAGAAGCGATTTCAGGGCTCCAAGAGCTTCTCGCTCGAGGGTTCCGAGACACTGGTGCCCCTGCTCGAGATGGCCATCGAACGGGCGGCCTCGCAGGACTTGGAGGACGTCGTCCTGGCGATGGCTCATCGCGGCAGGCTCAACGTGCTCGCGACCATCATGGGCAAGAGTGCCAGGCGGATCTTTCGCGAGTTCGACGACAAGGATCCGGAACTACACGTCGGACGGGGAGACGTGAAGTACCACCTCGGGCACTCGACCGACTACAAGGCCGCGAACGGGCGGTCGATCCACCTCTCGCTGTGCTTCAATCCCAGCCATCTCGAATTCGTCAATCCGGTGGCGATCGGCAGGGAAAGGGCAAGGCAGGATCGGGCCAACGACCGGTTGCGGACACGAGGCATGGTGATGCTCGTCCACGGCGATGCGGCCTTTGCCGGCGAAGGTGTCATCCAGGAGACGCTGAATCTGAGCGAGCTGGAGGCCTACGGCATCGGTGGCACGCTGCACGTGGTCGTCAACAATCAGATCGGCTTCACGACCGGTCCTCGCGAGGCCCGCAGTTGTGTGTATGCGACCGACGTCGCGAAGATGCTCCAGATACCGATCTTTCACGTCAATGGAGAGGATCCGGAGGCCGTCGCGCAAGTCGTCAGCCTCGCCATGGATTTCCGGCGCGAATTTCAGCGGGATGTCGTGATCGACATGTACTGCTACCGCCGTCGTGGGCACAACGAGACCGACGAGCCTTCCTTCACGCAGCCGGCGCTGTATCGGGTGATCGAGCGCCGCCCAAGCGTTCACGAAAGTTATCTCGACCGACTGCTTGCACTGGGTGATTTTTCGCGTGAGGAGGCGGAGTCGATCGCTCAGGAGGAGCGGGCTCGTTTGGACGCCGAGTTGACCGTGGCTCGCGGTGACGACTATGTCCACCGCAGCGAGGTCGGCGGAGTCTGGGCCTTCTACATCGGAGGCCGCGAGCGGGAGGCGGCCGACGTCGATACCGGCGTGCGGCGGGAGGTGCTGTGCGAACTGCTCGAGAAGCTGGTGCGGCTGCCGGCGGCATTCAGGCCGCACGAGAAGATCCAACGATTCCTCGAGCAGCGCAGGCGGATGATCGACGGCTCATCTCCTATCGATTGGTCGGCGGGCGAAGCCCTGGCCATGGCCAGCCTCGCGGTCCAGGGGCTGAGGGTGAGGCTCACCGGCCAGGACAGCCAACGGGGAACGTTCAGTCACCGCCACGCCGTCATCCACGACGCGTTGACCGACGAGACGTGGTGCCCCCTCGAGCACCTTTCCGAAGACCAGTCACCGGTCGAAATTCACAATAGTCCGCTGTCCGAGGCGGGCGTGCTCGGGTTCGAGTATGGCTACAGTCTCGACTGCCCGGACGGGCTTGTGATGTGGGAGGCACAGTTTGGAGATTTAGTGCACGCCGCGCAGGTCGTGCTCGATCACTTCATCGTCTCCGCGGAGGACAAGTGGAATCGTCTCTCGGGCCTCGTGATGCTCCTGCCACATGGGTTCGAGGGCATGGGACCGGAGCATTCGAGTGCGAGGCTCGAGCGATTCCTGCTGCAGGCGGCAAAGGACAACATCCAGATCGTCCAGCCGACGACACCCGCCCAGATTTTCCACTGCCTACGACGGCAGGTGCTGCGAGTCTGGCGAAAGCCGCTGGTCGTCATGACGCCGAAGAGCCTGCTCCGGAGCCCCTCGTGTGTGTCGTCGCTCGACGACCTCGTCCACGGTTCGTTCGAGCGGGTGATCCCCGACGCCACGATCAAGCAGCCGCGTGACGTCCGTCGGATTCTGCTCTGTTCGGGCAAGATCGCCTTCGAGCTCGAGAAGCGGCGGGAGGAGACGCGGCGTAGCGACGTTGCCATCGTCAGGGTCGAGCAGCTCTATCCTCTTCCGCGAAGGGCTCTTGAGACGGCTCTCGCTCGGTACACGCCGGGAACGCCCGCGATCTGGGTCCAGGAAGAGCCAGAGAATATGGGGGCCTGGAGGTTCATTCGGATCCATTTCGGTGAGACACTGCTCGAGCGGTTTCCGCTTTCGGGGGTATGCAGGCAGTCTGCCGCGAGCCCTGCGACTGGATCGCGGCAAAGCCACCTCCTCGAACAGGCCGAACTGCTCACCGCGGCATTCCAGAGTTGAACCGCTGGGATCATCGCCCGCCCGGTGGAACGGGTTTTACGCAGGGAGTCTTTGCAGGGTGGGCATGGCGGGCGATACTGCGTTAGTTCACGGAAAAACCTGACCGGCCGACCTGTGATGGGGACGTCATGCCACTCGAATTGAAGGTTCCGGAAGTCGGAGAATCGATCACCGAAGTCCAGATCGGATCATGGAAGCGAAAAGTCGGGGATGCCGTCTCCGTGGACGACCCCATTGTGGAGATCGAGAGCGACAAGGCGACCGTCGAACTTCTCGCACCCGCGGCGGGTGTGGTCACGAAGATTCTCAAGGGCGATGGTGAGCGGGCGAAGGTCGGTGAGGTGATCGGATTCATGGATGCCGTAGCGGTCGGCTCGCATTCGGCTGGAACGGCACCCGCAGGGAGCACCTCGACCACGCCTGCAGCGACGATCGCCGCGCCAGCCAGGGGTGCCGCCGCGGCATCGTCGCCGCAGCCGCCACGTGTCATGCCGGCTGCCGCACGGGTCCTCGGTGAGGCTGGCATCACACCGTCGGCCGCAGTGCCCTCTGGTCCCGGCGGACGCATCACACGGCAGGATGCCGTCGTCGCGGCAGAACGGGCTGCCGTGCGGCCAACGGTCACCACCCCGGTCGCTCAGTCGGCCAAGGTGCCGGTCGTGCAGTTAGCGGTGCCGATCGGTGAATCCGGACGTGGCGAGCGGGCGGTATTGATCAGCCCCATTCGCAGGCGGATCGCCGAGCGACTCGTCGAGGCGCAGCACGAGGCCGCCCTGTTGACCACCTTCAACGAGGTCGACATGTCGGCGGTGATGGCCCTCCGTACAAAGTTCAAGGAGACGTTCCAGGAGCGGTATGGGGTCAAGCTGGGCTTCATGTCCTTCTTCGTGAAGGCTTCCGTCGAGGCGCTTCGCGCCATTCCGCAGGTCAATGCTGAGTTTCGTGACCCGCATGTGATCTATCACGACTATTGCGACATCGGGATCGCCGTTGGCGGTGGAAAGGGGCTGGTGGTGCCTGTGCTCCGCAACGCCGAGTCGATGGGTTTTGCGAGGATCGAGCAGGCCATCGGCGACTTCGCGAAGCGTGCCGGCGAGAACAAGCTGAAGCTCGAGGAGCTCCAAGGAGGGACCTTCACGATCTCCAACGGCGGAGTCTACGGCTCGATGCTATCGACGCCGATCATCAACCCTCCCCAGAGCGGCATTCTTGGTCTGCATGCCATTCAGGATCGACCCGTAGCGGTGAATGGACAGGTCGTGATCCGCCCGATGATGTTTCTCGCGCTGACCTATGACCATCGGATCGTGGATGGTCGCGAGGCCGTGACCTTTCTGAAGCGAGTGAAGGACACGATCGAGGATCCGAGCCGCCTGATGCTGGAGGTGTGACGTGCAGGCCCACGACCTGATCGTGATCGGCTGCGGTCCCTGTGGCTATGTGGCGGCTATTCGGGCCGTACAGGCCGGCCTCTCGGCAGCGGTAATCGAGAAGGAGGAGCGGCTCGGGGGTACTTGCCTTCGGGTCGGCTGCATTCCCTCAAAAGCGTTGCTCGAGTCGAGTCACAAGTACGAAGAGGCTGGGCACGGCCTCGCCATGCACGGAGTGCTCGTGGCCGATGTGCGATTTGATCTCGCCACCATGATGAGGCGAAAGGAGGAAGTGGTCTCGACCCTCGCCAAGGGGATCGATTCGCTCCTCAAGAAAAACGGGGTCACACGCTATCGTGGCACTGGAAGGATCGCGGGTACGGACCGCGTCGACGTGACGGCGGCCGACGGTTCGACCACCCCGCTCACGGCACCGCGGATCATCGTGGCCGTTGGCAGTCGACCGATCGTGCTCGATGGTGTGGAAGTGGACGGAGATCGCATCGGAACGAGCACGGAAGCCCTTTCGTTTCCGGAGGTACCAGGCCATCTCGTTGTGATCGGGGCTGGATATATCGGCCTTGAGCTCGGGAGTGTCTGGAGACGCCTGGGAGCGAAGGTGACGGTGCTCGAGTACGCGGATCGAATCCTGGCAGGGATCGATGCTGAGATTGCGACCGAGGCCCTCACGGTCTTCAAGAAACAGGGACTCGACATCCGTTTCCGTACGAAGGTCACGAAGGCGCGTGTCGAGGGACCGGGCTGCGTCGTGGAGTGCGAGGGGGTCGATCCGATCCGGTGCGATCGCGTTCTTGTTGCCACCGGTCGTCGACCCGCCACCGGGGATCTTGGGCTCGCAACGGTGGGCGTCGAGTTGGACTGGAGAGGATTCATCCGGGTGGACGACAGCTTTCGCT
>JBJTBB010000271.1:0-2681 GCA_046091125.1 Planctomycetaceae bacterium | reverse complement strand
GGGCCAGGATCCACCACGGGTGGGCGGGGCCATTCGAGCGGGATCCGCCATTCGCCACTCGCATGCTTGACGCCGAAAAGCTGGTGTCGGCGCGAGCGGATCGACTCGGTGAGTCGTAGGGCCCGTGCTTCGGCCTCATCCAGCGGCAGACCTTTCGGCACACCCGGACGAAGGTGACCAGCGGCGGCGAGGTAGGCGTCGCGTCGGATCTGAAGCCGCTGCATCACTTCCGGCATCAGGGCAGTAAAGGCGTCGGGAGTTGCCGCTTCGGCGATGGCAGAAGCCTGGTCGTCACCGAGACCCGCAAGGACCGCGCGACAGAAGGCCCAGTTGCCCAGGTCGTTGGGGTGGACCACGTCGGGCGCGAACACGACCGACGGGTCGGCCGTACGCGCCTCGTCCAGCATGCGACGCATGGGCCCGTGCACGTCGATCACCACCCACCCGTCCGCGCGCTTCGAAAGCAGCCAGTCACCGTACGCACCGAGCACGGCGTCGTAATCGACTCCCTTGGCCGGCCCGGGTTTGTCGGCTCGGGCGTCGTAGATCGGCGGCGTCAGATGGATGATTCGGGCGCCCGCCTGTTCGACCGCGGCGTGCAGCCGCTCCATACCCTTTTGGAATGCGGCGAAACGACCCTCATCCATCGGCAGATAGATACCGCAGTTCATGCCATAGCAGGCGAGAACGACGTCGGGCCGAGTGACCCGCAGCACTCGCTCGAGCCGTTCGGCCACGTCCGGCCGGGGGAACTTGCCATCAGCGTGCCCTTCCTCGGAGAGTCCGGAAACGGTCTCGCTCGACAGTCCCACGTCGAGGACGTCGCCTTCGAGCCCCCTCGACTCCATCCAAGCCGACAGCATTCCGACCCACCCGCCCGCATAAGTGATCGAGTCCCCGAGTGCGACGATCCGCTTGGCGTCCCGCAGCAGGTCGAAGGCGCGGGAATCGTCACCTCGAGGTGTTGATGCAGCGGCACCGCTATTTGCCCCCTGGGCGGCCCCGGTGGCCGGGACAAGGCTGATCAAGAGCAGCGTGGAAAGCGCGGCACGGCACAGGCGGCCACTTGGGGTGAGCGACATGGCGGAATCTCCGAGGCCTACTGATCGATGTCCGCGTTCCGGATCGCAAAGAGGTGGCTTTTGTTGGCGATGAACAGTGTGTCTCCGACCGCGATCGGTGTCGAGTAGACACTGTTGCCCATGTTGACCTCCGCGATCAGATCCTTCTCTCGGGACAACTCGAAGATGGAAATGTCGCCATCCTCGTCACCGATGTAGACCTTCCCGTCGGCGATGAGTGGCGAGCCCCAGCTGGCCGCCAGCATGTCGTGTGTCCAGAGCGGCTTGCCGGTCTCCACGTCCACGCAATGAAAGAGTCCACTGAAATCGGCGACGAACAGCAGTCCGTCGTGCACGACGACCGTGCCGCAGGTGCGATGCATCGTCTCCTCGAAGGAGAGTTTGCCGTTTCCGTCGGCGTCGAATCCAGGATAGTGCCAGACGGCGGCCGAATTGGGATTGGGTCTGGCGACTTCGCCCTGTTCCTTGATGACCGCCTGGTTGCGGCGATGCGGCAGCGGCTTGCTGGGATCCGCTAGGCTCAGCGCCAATTCACTCGACACATCGCCCTTCTTTGTCGGATCGATGCACCACAGGTGACCGACACCTTCACCATGCTCCGGGTCCTCACCGACGGCCACGTAGACAAGACCGTCGTAGACGACCGGCGTGCCGATGATGTGATTACGGTCGGCCCTTCCTCCCAGCGAGTACTTGGATTCCTTCGGATTACAGTCGAACTGCCAGAGGAGTTTAGATCGTCCGTTCTCGCCCCGGGCGTCGAAGCCGTACACCCAGCCGTCTCCGCCTCCGAAAAGAACCTGCGGCACCCCGCCAAGTTCGGCGTAGGCCGGACTCGACCACTGTCCGTGGAGCACGTTGGCCCCGGGTGAGCTATCGGCCCAGAGGACCTTGCCGTCGCGCTTGTCGACACAGAGGAAGCTCGGCGCATCGGCGTTGGGAAGGTTGATGTGGCCCTCGTCGACTCCATTGCTCGTGGTGACGAACAGCACATCCCCATGACCAGTCACGCTGCATGAGCACATGTTGTGCTGGGAGACGCCCAGCGCCTTCATCATGTCGAGCACCCAGACGACGTCAGCCTCGTCCTCGGCCTTGACCGACTCGGCGGTGAACGGGCCGTCATTTTCGCCATCGCGGAATCCCTCCGTGTCGAGGCACTTCACCTCGCCGCGGCTGGTGACGTACCAGAGTCTGTCCCCCTCCACGAGCGGCGAGCAGCAGATTCCCTGGAGCGGCCAGTCGTGGACGCGACCCGTGGGCAGTTTCTCGCTCGAGTCCTGCCAGAGAAACCCGCCGTCCTTGACGTCGAAGGCCAGCAGACAGCCGAGATCCGTCGCGGATGGATACCGCTTCAGCCAGCCCTTGCCATTGTTTGTCCCGACGAAGACCTTCCCATCTGCCACGACGGGATTGCCGTAAGACTGGCTACCCAACGCGGCGACCCAGGCGATGTTCTGGGACGTGTCGGACTTCCACTCACCGGAGGACGGGTCGAACTCGCCCGTCTCCCATTCGATTACGAGGTTCTTCGCTGGTGAGACATTGTTTCGGACCGGCGAGCCGCCCCACTGGTTCCACTCGTCGCCGACCACGGTC
>JBJTBB010000270.1:0-3926 GCA_046091125.1 Planctomycetaceae bacterium | reverse complement strand
CCGCCGACGGCTCGCGGCTCTTCGTTGCCAATGCCAACATCAACTCGGTCGCCGTGTTCGACATCTCCCGTCGAGGAGGAGCGAGAAGCCTCGGATTCATCCCCTGCGGTTGGTATCCCACGAGCGTGCGGCTCGCGGGGGGGCGATTGCTCGTGGCCAACGGCAAGGGAGTCATCTCCGACAGCAATCGCAACGGTCCTCGTCCTGGGTTCGACCCTGACGCACCGACGCCCGATTACATCGGACAACTTTTTCAGGGAACCGTGTCTTGCATCGACCTGCCCGAGGGGGAAGCCTTCGAGCGGAAGCTCGCCGAGTGGACCGTGCAGGCCGTCTCGTGCAGGCCGCCATCGGCTTCCGAATCCCTCGACCCTGCGGACGTCCAGCGGAACCCCGTGCCGCTCGCACGGGACCGCACGAGCCCGATCACGCACGTGATCTATGTCATCAAGGAAAACCGCACGTTCGACCAGGTGCTCGGCGACATGCCAGAGGGAAGGGGCGACCCTACGCTCTGCCTGTTTCCCGAGGAGGTCACGCCCAACCACCATGCTCTCGCGAGGGAATTCGTTCTACTCGACAATTTCTACGTGGAGAGCGAAGTGAGTGCGGACGGCCACGAATGGACGCTCGGGGCCTACGCCACCGATTTCGTGGAGAAAAACTGGCCGTTGAGCTATGGCCACAATCGTCGGGGCAAATTTCCCTATCCGAGCGAGGGCGGCTATGACGCAGTCGCGCGTCCCGCGGGCGGTTACCTCTGGGACCGGGCGATTACGAAGGGTGTGAGCGTCCGAAGCTACGGTGACTGGGTGACCACCGGGGCCCGACCGGATGATCCCGGAAAGGCGAGGGTCAAGGCACTCGAAGGCCGATTCGACCCTCACTTTCGCAGCTTCGACATGCGTTACTCCGATCTCGACCGTGCCGCGAGATTCATTTCCGAGGTCGAACGCTTCGATCGCGAGGCAGAAATGCCGCGACTGCAGATCGTGCGGCTCCCGAATGATCACACGAGCGGCACGAGTCCGGGCCTTCCCACGCCGCGGTCCTACATGGCCGAGAACGACCTGGCGTTTGGCCGGATCGTCGAGGCGGTGAGCCGCTCGCGGTTTTGGCCCAGGACGGCCATCTTCGTGGTGGAGGACGACGCCCAGAACGGTCCGGATCACATCGATGCCCATCGCACGATCGCCTTCGTGGTGGGGCCGCATGTCCGTCGGGGTGCGGTCGATTCGACGCTCTACTCGACCAGTTCGATGTTGCGCACGATCGAACTCATTCTCGGCCTCGATCCGATGTCCCAGTTCGACGCGGCTGCGATGCCCATGCTCGACTGTTTCACATCCGAGGCGGATGCCGCACCCTACGTCTGTCGACCCGCCCGGGTCCCGCTCGACGAACGCAACGTCGCCACCGCCTGGGGCGCCAAGGAGTCGTTATCCATGGATTTCTCGAAAGAAGATGCGGCCGACGACCTCCTCCTGAACGAGATTGTTTGGAGGAGCGTGCGAGGCGCGGATGCCCCGATGCCGGCACCACGGCGAGCGGCGTTCGTCATGCAGGAATTCGAGGGTGAGGACTCCGGGGAGGATCAGGACTGAGCATGTCGCAGGGGACGTCGCGGAGCGATCGCCTGTGCCATGCGACTCAATCGGGATCGGTCGGGATCGCCGTGAACGACTCCCACCGTTTCTCGATCACATCCGGTGCCGGCAAGCCTGCGTGAATCCAGAGTCCATAACGGATCCGCAGGCTTTTTTCCCTGGGAATCGAGAGCGGGTTGCCCAGAGTCAGGGAGGCTCCCATCCAGCCGTCGTCGCGGACGTGGAACGCCACGGGATGTCCCGGGTTCGCCGGATGGTCGAAGAGCGTGATGCCCTCGACGATCCCGTTCGACACCGGGCCTGAATAGTCCACCCAGCGGGCTGGCTTGCGAAAGCATCCTTCTTCATCGACGCCGCCTTCCGAGTTGCGGATCGTGCCGCCGCCGTCGGTGACGCCGATCGATCGCCGCATCCGCACGCCGATCAGACCGAAGGGGGTGTCCCCGAGGTTGACCGTTGTGGCTATCGCCTCCAGGCGACTGTCGATGACCAACAGCCATTCCAGCTGGGATCCCTGGACCTCGCCCGAATCCGGTCGCACCGTGATCGAACGGAACTCGCGGAGCATCTCGGACCCATCGGAGGCGAGCCATCGGCAGCGGAGGTCGGCCACCGCCGAGGCATCGCCATCATCCATGCGGGTCACGACGCTGTCGGTGATACGGTCGCCGGAATCAGACCAGAAATCACGGCCATTCACGAGAGCGTGTGAAAGCCAGACGGAATTGTGATGGCTGTGCGAGACGGGATCATGGGGATGCCCCATTCGGGTCAGCGACAGACCGGAAGGCCCATTGACCGGATAGAGAAACGGACGTCGCAGGCCATCGCCGGTGTGCAGCCTGCAGAGTTCATGACCGTCGCACTCGAACGCCACCTCTCCGCGAGGCAACGGAATCGCCTGCACCCTCGGAACGTCCTTCGGAGAGGCAGCGAGCGCTGCCATGGATGCAGCCCACACAATCCATCGCGATCGTCCGCCCACGCTCGCCTCCTTGTGGTATGGCAATTCGTCGTTCGACCACCATCGTAACGGCAGTCATGGTAACGGCCGCGAACCGTCACGACCGCGAACCGCATCGCGAGGGTCACTTCGAGGTGAGATCGAACCGGATTGGCACACCTTCGGCGATTGTCGCGGCAAGGCCGGACGTTGCCGGATCGCGGTAGCGATCGGGGATCGTGACGGCTTTCACGCCTTTTTTCAGGGTCTTACGGCCCATCTCGCCGACGTCATAATCGGCGTCGGTGTAGCCATTGACCCGGACGGCGAAGGTGTAGGCTCCCGGTGGCACGTCCAGGAGAGTGAACGCTCCATCTGCGCCGATCGATGCTTGACGAACCACGCCCCCCTCGCCGGTCGCGATGACGTCTCCTCTCGGCAGTGGAGCGTCATCGAGGGTGACCGTCCCCGAAGCGTTGACGCCGACACCGACCCGAGCGCCGCAGCCCGCCAAGAGAATCGCGAAGGCTACGATCAACTGGAGCCGGCCACGTGGACCGACACACATGGTCGACACCATCACCATTCTCCGACGACCTGGCCATCCGACGGCCGGATCAACCTCAGCCAGATGGTCGGATCGATTGATTCGTTGACGGCTCGCACGCTCCCGTCGCCAAGGGCCACGACTGTGCCGCCTGCGGAGTGCCCCTGGGGTCGAAGCGAGTCACAGGAGGCGTTTGGCGGGGCGGTCTGGGGCGGCTGGAGTGTGCCGGTTCCGAGATGCTCCTGGGCGAACACGGCGAGGGATCGCAGCCCGTGCGTGGCCATACCCCAGACGTTCGCAAACGTGTTGCTGCCGTTATGGGTCGCATTCGGGCCGCCCCGCTGAGAAGCCACCCGCCCAGACACCGCCGGCAGGTCCCGTGGCGTCGCCCGGCGCCTGCAGGACCGGTAACGGAATGCTGAGGGCGGCCTGCGTCGGCGTCACCTGTCCGAAGGCGCTGCCCTTCCAGTTGGAAATCGATCCAGAAATGATTCCCTGTTCGAAGAACGGCAAGAGGCAGAAAAAATAACTCGCATCGCTCGTCGTGTAGCGGCCGTTGTAGGCGGGGCTCGCCCACCAGTAGGTGTAGGCCGGGGGCAGGCATCCAAGCGCGTCGGTTCCGGTGGCGTTGGCCAGCAGAATCTGTTTCGAGTTGTTTTGGCTGGCGTTTCGGCGGGCGGAATCGCGGGCCGCCTGAACCGCCGGCAGGAGGAGCCCTTCGAGGACGCCGATGATCGCGATGACCACGAGCAGTTCGACGAGCGTAAAGCCTTTCACGAGCCAATGGCCGGAGCGACGGTCGGACTGGATCGACCTTGAACCGTTGAAC
>JBJTBB010000269.1:0-3567 GCA_046091125.1 Planctomycetaceae bacterium | reverse complement strand
TCTGCCGCACCCACGCGAGGCCACCATGGCCGATCTGTCAGCCCTCGGCTCCACACTCCCTTCCGATCCGTCCGCCGCCCCCTGGTGGCGGGAGATGGACCGCTACCACTGGTTCGTCCTCATCGTCGCGGCGCTCGGGTGGCTCTTCGACTGCCTCGACCAGCAACTGTTCACTCTCGCGAGGAAGCCCGCGATGGAGACGCTCCTCGCGACGGCGGAAGCCGCGGCCGACCCGAAGGCGGTTGATTTCTACGGCGGACTCTCCACCTGTATCTTCCTCGCCGGATGGGCGACGGGTGGTCTCATTTTCGGGGTGATCGGCGACCGGATCGGCCGTGCGACGACGATGATGATCACGATCCTCATCTACTCGCTCTGCACGGGGCTGTCGGCGATATCGCGGGGCTTCTGGGACTTCGCCTTCTACCGCTTCATCACGGGCCTCGGCGTCGGCGGAGAGTTCGCCGTCGGAGTCGCGCTCGTGGCGGAAGTGATGCCCGAGCGGGCGAGGCCCTACGCGCTCGGCCTCCTCCAGGCCCTGTCGGCTGTCGGCAATTTCGGCGCCGCGCTCATCGGGATCGGCCTCGGACGCATGCAGATGCTCACCGAGGGCGGCCTGATCGCCGGCTGGGAGCCATGGCGATGGAAGTTCGTGATCGGCGCGCTGCCGGCGGTGCTCGCTCTGGTCATCCGTGCCGGCCTGAAGGAGCCGGAGCGATGGCGGGAGATGAAGGCAAAGGCTGCGAGCACCGGCGAGAAGCTCGGCGGCTACGCCGCGCTCTTCGCCGATCCGAGGTGGCGGCGAAACGCGATCATCGGCATGCTGCTTGCCTGTGCCGGGGTGATCGGTCTTTGGGGCATAGGCTTCTTCGCGATCGATCTGCAGCGCAGCGTGCTCAAGAAAACCTTCGAGGCGCAGGGACTCAAGGGCCGGGACCTCGCCGGCCAGCTGACGCTCTGGTCGGGTATCGCATCGATGATGATCCAGGTGGGCGCCTTCACCGGCATGATGCTCGCCGCGAGGATCTGCCAGCGGCTCGGCAGAAAGCCCTTCTTCGCGATCTTCTTTATCGCCGCAATGCTATCCACGGCGATGGTCTTCCGTTACCTCGACGACAAAACCGACTTCTACTGGATGCTGCCGATCATGGGCTTTTTCCAACTGTCGCTTTTCGCCGGCTACGCGATCTACTTTCCCGAACTCTTCCCAACGCGATTGCGGAGCACGGGCACGAGCTTCTGTTACAACGTCGGACGGTTCGTGGCGGCGAGCGGTCCCTTCCTTCTCGGCCAGCTCTCGAGCACCGTGTTCTCCGGATCGCCCGAGCCGATGCGGCCGGCGGGAATCCTGATGTGCGGCGTGTTCCTGCTGGGCCTCGCCGTGCTCCCGTTCGCCCTCGAGACGAAGGATCGGCCGCTACCCGAGGGTTGAAGGGCGTCCGAGTCGCTCGCGGTGGCCGGCCTGGGAGCCGACCCTATGGAAGCCGCTTGACGCGAATGTTGCGGTAGTGGACCTCGCTGCCGGGGTCGTGTGCCTGAAGAGCGAACGTGCCCTTTGAAAGCTTGCGACCGTCCTTGATCTCACCCGTCTTCTCGACGTGGTCGACGATCGTACGGCCATTGACGAGGATCCGTATCCGATTGCCCTCGACGATCACCTCTTCGGTGAACCACTCGCCATCCTTGGCGGGGGCCTCGAAGTTCTTGACGACGTTGTAGAGGCTGCCCGTGCGGACCGGATCCGACTGGGTGTTGTTGACCTGCGCCTCGTGACCCTGCGACGGCCAACCCTCTGGCTGGTAGGTCGTATGAAAGTAGATGCCGGAATTCGCACCAGGCTTGGTCATGACCTCGGCCTTGAAGTGGAAGTTGGTCCATTCCGCTGGTCGATCGGGATTGGATCCCATGTAGAACAGATGGCTCCGCGGGCCGTGGCAGACCAGTTCGCCTCCCTCGAGTTTCCAGCTCTCGTTATGCTCGTTCGCCTTCCATCCCGAGAGGTTCTTGCCGTCGAAGAGGGTCTCGAAGCCCGGCTCGTCGGCCCCGAAGGTGGAAATCGCAAACCACGACAAGCCGAGGACGAAGGCCCCGACGAGCCACGAACGACGAACAGACAACGGCCGACCTGCGTACCCCATGCGAGCGCTCCGAGTTGTGGGAACCGGCCTCGTTCGAAACGGACCGGCGAATGCGAATAACGGTGACGTGAAAACAAACGATGTGGCCACGATCGCAGCCGCGACGGAGGAATCAGGAACGACTCCTCCTCTGACGCTTGATCATACGTTCGCCTCACGTCCCCTGCCATCGGCTCCACCGGCCGAGACGGACGACACCCCAGCCGGCCTGCCGATGCCCGAGTCGGTGCGGCTCGCCCTGGCGGAGGCATGGGTCGATCCGGAGCGGGTGCTGCTGACGGTGCCCACGGACGTCTCCCTCGACGGCCGTCCCACCTGCGAATGGATCGTGGCCTGTGACGATCGAATTCTCGTCGTCTCGGAGCCGAAGCACGGCATCGCCGTCGTCGAACTCAGCCTCTCCTGGACGGAGCTGCTCGAAATCCGCTCGGTCGGCGGTGTTGGCGGAGGCCTGCTGCAGGCCCGGGAGGGGGAGGACTGGGTCGACATCGCCCGCTACTCCAACGCGCTCGCCCGACGGCTCCACCGGGTGGCACGGGCGCTCGAACGAGCACGCGGGTCCGTCTGCGGAGGCACCATCTCCCGCCAGGACTGCCACTTCGATGACTGCTCGTCTGCCTCGCTCGATCCACCTCGATGCGGGTCCTGCGGACTGCGACTGGAGGAGTCGGCCGATTCGTGTCCGCGCTGCCTCCACGGCGGTCGGATCCTGGAACGGGTGCGGGCCCTGCTTGTGCCATGGAAGGGCGGTGCGATCGCCCTCGCGGGTCTGACGCTTCTGGGAGTGGCCGCCGAACTCGTACCACCGAAACTTCAGCAGGTGATGGTCGACGGCATCCTTTCGCGCGGCGTTGCCGACGGCACGTCGTCAGTCAGCAGCTCCGGCGTGGACTTCCGCACCGCGCTTCTGCTCGTCGTCCTGGGGCTCGCCTTCTCTCGCGTGCTCCTGTCGGTGGTCGCGGTGATCAAGGGGCGCATCGCCACGGTGGTCGGCACGGGTATCACCTCGGCCCTGCGGACGGAGATGGTCGGCAAGCTCCAGAGCCTCTCGGTCGCCTACTACGATCGCCATCAGGTCGGTTCGATCGCCAGCCGCGTGGCCCATGACAGCGAGGTGCTGCACGGACTCGTGCACCAGTTCACAGGTGGGTTCCTTTTGCAGGTCGTGCAGCTCGTCGGGGTCGGTGCGATGCTCGTTTGGATCAACCCCAAGCTCGCCGCCTTCACGCTGATCCCGGTGCCGCTGGTGTTCGCGGGCTCATGGATCTTCTGGAGGCACGTCTATCCTCGGCACTACAGGCTTTGGGACGCTTCCAGCAACCAGATGGCGGCGCGTTCCGGAATGCTTTCGGGCAGCCGCGTCGTGACGGCCTTCGCACAGGAACCGCGCGAGCAGGACCGTGACGACTCCGCCAGCGACCACCTGCGG
>JBJTBB010000268.1:0-7778 GCA_046091125.1 Planctomycetaceae bacterium | reverse complement strand
CATGAGGTGGGGGATCTCGTCAAACAGTTCGACGGAATGGCGGCGATGATGAAGGGGATGGCAGGGCTGGGCATGCGCGATCGCATGCGGCAGGTGCAGGCCATGCAATCGGAACTCTCGAACCCCGCTGCCCGCCTGGCGAAGCCCAAGGGAGACACGGGCACGAGGCTCACGGCAGAAGAGCGACGAAAGCTCAAGAAACAGCGGGAGAAGGAGGCCCGCCGCCGCAAGCGCAACTCCAGTTAAAAAAGGTCCTCTGCGATTCGCCGATGCCCGGGCAGTCGCGGGATCCCCGATGGACCGGTTTTCGGGCGGCCTCGTTCTCTTGGGTCGATCGACGAGGACATGCCACGCGGCGCGTGGGCGGTCAGCGAGGGCCGAGCACGCCTTCGGCGATGATGCAGGAGAGCTGATGGGAATCGAGGAAGGGTTCCATCGAGTGCTTCTTCCCGACGATCTGTGCCACATCGAGCTGACGGAAGGCGATGCCAGCCGGGGCGTCTCGCGATGGTAAACCGGTGAATCCCAGGGCCGCCTGATGGCAGGGATCGACGAAGGGGAAGAAGCGAAGCGCCTCGTCGCGGGAATTGACGAGGATGGTCAATTGATCCACCGCCCCGAGTGCATCCCGTAGGCAGCCGAGGGGATGCACGGCTCCGGCGGCGACCGCCGGCGTCACCATGACCAGGCCCGTGTGCCCGGCCCGACCGGACGGAGCGAGTTGCTGCAGCCCGTGAAGGGCGATGGTCGCCCCATAGCTGTACCCCACGATGCCGACGGTGGTTGTCGGACCGATCCGTCGGAGGACCGCGGCGAAGTACAGCCCCTCAGATCGCGTCCGACGGTACTTGCTCTTGGCGTCGGCCAATGGCATGCCATCCCGGTCACTGGGCCACGAATACACGATCAAACGACCGGAGGCACCACAACGGGAGAGCCGTCTCGCAAGCTCCAGGCCTTGGCTCCGAGCCGAGGAGGGGTCGTAACGATTGCCATGGATAAAGAAGGTGACGGGGCCGGTCGTCGTTGACGCGAGCTCTTCGAGCGACGCGTCCTTCCCGCGATGTTGCTCGAGGCACTGCACCCGAAACGACGGATCCTCGGGCTCACCGCAGGTTTCGGGAAGATGCCGGCTGCTGACGATCCACAGATCCTGGCAGTCGGCGGCGAGGGTGAACGGGGTGATGGCAAGGGCGGCCAACACGGCTCCGACGAGTGCATGCGAGATCGGTGCGGAGGATCGGGACGACGGCGGGAACATGATGGGAGGCCGGCTGACAACGAGTGGTTCGGGATGCGGGATGGCTCAGAGGACGGTCGCCGCGTCCGTATCGACCATCGCAAGGGCCTGCGCCCCGTGAATGACCCGCGGCCGAAAAAAATACCACATGACTTCCACCGAGACGGCGACGTCGTCCAACGACTCCGAGAGGAACTCGAACGCCCCGCCCCGACCTCTGTCACGGACGTGGGGTAGGGTTGCAGTGAGTCACGGATGAATCACGCGTCCCGTCCGTGCCACCCCCCAACGACATGGATGCGAGCAGAGAGGATTTCAATGACCGCCATCGTTTCCCGATTCGCCTGCCTGGGACTGCTCGCCTGCGGCCTCGCATCGGCCGCCGGGTGCAGCAGCTGCGTCGGTGGTACCAGCTGCCGTCAGCAAGGGGTCCTCGAGTTCCGCAGCATGCGCCAGGACTGCTGCCCGGAACCCACCTGTGCGCCGGCGTGCAATGCGTGCGGCTCGGTTTCCGCACCCTGCTGTGGGTCGACCATGGCAGGCGGCTCGATGGCGTCCGCGACGGTGATCGACGGAGGCGTCGTCGGTGCGCCGGTGATCAGCGGTTCCGCCTCGCCCGAGGTGATCGGCACCCCGACACCGGCCCGGTCAGCGGGCTGATCCTCGGGATCAGATCGGACGCGTTTCACCCTTGAGTTGGGCATCCACCATCATCCTGGCGACCTCCGGCATGCGGTGACGGGGATTCCAGCCGATTCGCGAACGGGCTCGCGACGGGTCCCCGCGGCCACAGGCGATTTCGGTGGGGCGCACGAGCCCCGGGTCGTGCCGAACGTGCTCGCGCCAATCGAGTCCGACCCGTAGGAAGGCCTCCCGCACGAAGTCCTCGAGCGAGCAGGTGGTGCCGGTCGCGATGACGAGATCTTCTGGTTCGTCGAGTTGCAGGACGGCGTGCATGGCGGTCACGTACTCAGGCGCCCATCCCCAATCGCGTTGAATGCTGAGATCTCCAAGTCGCAGGCTCCGCTGTTCGCCAGCGGCGATGCGGCAGGCTCCGGCCGCGATTTTCTGTGTCACGAAGCGTTCTGGCCTGAGCGGGCTTTCGTGGTTGAAGAGGATGCCAGTACAGGCCTCGATGCCATAGGCCTCTCGATACTGAGCGACCTGCCAGAAGGCCGTGGCCTTCGCGATTCCATACGGGCTGCGAGGCCTGATCGCAGTGGACTCGGTCGCCGGCGAATCGGCTGTGTTCCCGAACATCTCCGAGCTTCCGGCGTTGTACAGACGCGTCGGGCTCTTGAGGATGCGGATCGCTTCCAGGAGATTGACGGCACCGACGACGATACTCTCGAGCGTCTCGACGGGCTGTTCAAAGGAGAGCCCCACCGAGGTCTGCCCTCCGAGGTTGTAAATCTCGGAGGGGTTTTCGCGGGCGATCACCTGCAGAGTGGAGCGGAAGTCGACGAGCGACATGGTTTGCAGCGACACCCGATCGCGGATACCGAGTTGCTCGAGCCCTTCGAAGCGTCCTGCGGCGGCGTCGCGACTGGTACCGACCACTCGGTAGCCGAGCGAGAGGAGATGGGCGGCGAGGTAGCTGCCGTCCTGCCCGCTCACGCCGGTGATGAGAGCCGTCTTCATGCTGCGAGGCTACCTCGGCCGTGCCGACGCAAACCACTCGATCGATCGCCGTAGGCCCTCGGGCAACCACACCGTCGGCCGCCAGCCGAGAACCCGTTCGGCCCGGGAGGCGTCGACGATGTTGCTTGTGAGGTCACCCGGACGGGCGGGGCCATGGATCGGAGCCGGTGGCGGGCGGAGCGAGCGGGCAGCTCGGGACGCCGTCACGTCCGCGCGAAGCCGTGACTCGAGATCGATGACGTCGGTTCCGATGCCCGTCCCGACATTGAGCGACAGGACCGTTCCGGAAGCGACAGCCGTCGAGGTGAGGGCCAGCAGGTTGGCTCTGGCGACGTCCGGTCCGAAGACGTAGTCGCGGACGTACCGGCCGTCGCCGTTGATCGTGGCCGGCTCACCCGCCAAGAGCTTCCTGGCGAAGATCGCCACCACCCCCGCCTCGCCGTGCGGGTTCTGCCTCGGTCCGTAGACGTTCGAGTAACGCAGGGCGACGGCCTCAAGGCCGTGCGTCGCCGCGTAGAAGGAGAGGTACCGCTCGCCGACCCACTTGGTGATGCCGTAGGGACTGACCGGATTCGGAGTGGACTCCTCCGTTGCAGGGGCAGCGGCTTCGCCGTAGAGCACGCCACCACTCGAGGCGAAGACGAACCGCCGCACGCCATGACGCACGGAGGACTCGAGCACCCGCAGGAGGCCGATGGCGTTGACCTCGGCGTCGAAGACCGGATCGCGAACCGACCGACTCACCGACATCTGGGCCGCCTGGTGGCAGACTGCATCGGGCCGCTCGAGTTCGAAGGCCCGCTCGACTGCGGATGCATCGATGATCGAGCCCATGTGGAGCGGCACGCCGTCGGGAACGTGATCACTGGAACCGGTCGAAAGGTCGTCCAGAACGGCGACTGAATGCCCTCCCGCCAGGCAGGCGTCGAGGATGTGGCTGCCGATGAAACCGGCGCCGCCGGTGACCAGGATTTTCATGGCATGCCTTCAGGTCGCAGCACAGGGTGACGTCCGAGCATTCCACTCCAACCCAGCCGCTCCGGAACGGCACGGCCGAAGCTCCGCACTCGGTGGACCCTTGCGCAGGATGACATGGAAGTCCTTGCTGTTGGGTGTCCACTCCATATCAAAGGTGGAGTAGCCGATCCGCTCACAGGCAAGCGACAGAAGCTCCTGACAATTGGTGTTGGTGTAGAAATGGGCGTGGACGGAGAATCGTTGCCGTAACGACTCCATCACCGTCTCGCTGTCCGCTGGCTGCCGGTAGAAGCGGGCGTGGTGCCTTGCCGTCGGGGTCCAGCATCCCTGTTGAAACTCCTCGATCCATTCCTCTACTCCGCTCGGCTTCTGCAGGGCGTCCTTGGTGCCCATCAGATCCGGAATGACGCAGAGCATCCTTCCGCCCGGTTTGAGTTTCCGAAACCAGTGCTCGAGGTGGCCAAGCGGATTGGCGAGATGCTCGAAGACATGACTGCTGAAGATGAAGTCGAGGCTGTTGTCGGCCACGGGCAGGTCGTGCGCCTCACCGATCACGTAATTCGTCCATAGGTCCGGCCGCCTCGGGTAGCGGTCGTTGGCGTTGTACAGGCGATCCCACTCCGCCGGAGGCAACTGTTCGACGTACGACACGCGGACGGCGGCCCCCGGCAGGATCTGCGGCGCCGGCCCAGGTCCGATTTCCAAGCCGACGCCGGTCGCCTCGCGGTACAGCCAGTCGCGAGACAACGCCCGATGGACGCCGACAAAAACCGGTCGTGGGGAGCTGCCGGTCGCGGTGAGCGTGAGATCGAAGCGAGACCAGGGGATCTTCGGCCACGGCAGACGGACCGGTTCCGCGATCGATGCCACGGCGTGCGTCCAATGCGAGACAGATGCACCGGTCGCCGGATCCACGAAGCGGATTTCGAACGCGCTGCCCTCCGGAAGTCGTACCCGCCAGCCACACGTGTCGGGTTGGCTGCGCAGCGAATAGAAGCGACGCGCGTCGACGATCGTCAGGTCGGCAGGTGCCAGCAGATGCACGCCTCTCCATCGATCGCCGCCGAT
Source organism: Planctomycetaceae bacterium (assembly GCA_046091125.1). Lineage (GTDB taxonomy): Bacteria > Planctomycetota > Planctomycetia > Pirellulales > UBA1268 > UBA4655. Next base: position 2,851 of record JBJTBB010000268.1, on the reverse strand, counting down.
GTCACCCTCGGCCAGGGATACCGCACCGTTACATGCGAGATTCGTGTCCCGTCGCCGGAGCATGTCGTAAAGGTTCATGCGATGTCGCGAGGCCGTTTCAACCTCCTCGCGTCCTCGTTGCCTTGAGGCCGCCACACGTAACCGTTTCAGAACGCAGCGGCCGGCGATTCACGCTCGTTCAGTCTCAAGCATCGGGGTCATGCCCCGCCGCTTCGTAGCGGACCTTCTCGGCCGTCCAGAGATCGGCGTAGTCGACATTCTGCCAATTCTCGAACCAGGGTCCGCCGTTGGTGTAGTGGATCACCTTCGGTGTGTGCGATGGCTTCGGATACTCACCCTCGAGGAAATTCCAGGTGAGTGGCAGGGATCCGATGTCTGCGTCATCGACCCATTGAAAGCGGTGCAGGTAAGCCGGACTTTGCGCGTTCACGACGTCCGGCGTGAGCGCCTTGACCGAACGATGACTGCCGTTGAACAGGATGAACGACGACCAATTCTTCCGCGGATACGTCGTCTGCGACTTGCCGTCCATCTTGACGGTCTGCGAAGGAACGTAGTCGTGCTGGACGACGTAGACCGCCTTGGAAACATCGACGCCCTCGAGCACGCCGCGAATGTCATCCGTGAAGAGGAAATCGCAGTCGCAGAAGATTGACCAGCCGTCGTGGGCCGCGAGGTAAGGAGTCAGGAATCTGGTGAGCGAAAATTCCGTGGCCGCCGACTGGTCGATGGGACGCGAGTAGAGCCCGAGTTCGCGCAGGGTCGACTGCTTCAGCGGATGCACCCGCACCTCGCCCCGTACATGCCTCAGAAGCGAATGCCTCGCGACTTGCCAGGCGATGTCCTCGCGAGTGTCGTACCCGATGAATACCTTGAGCAGATCGTGCATGCCGAGGCCCCGCCGTTCACGGAGTTGTTCTCCAATCAAGGCAGTGTGTACAAAAATCGCGGATGGTGTCCACATGGGAATCACCATGGAAGGCCTGCAGCAGCGAAACCAAACGCGACTTGCGGCATGTCTTTTTCTCCACTCGCCGTGACTCGGATCATCGGTTGGGGCTCGCGATCACGTGCTGAACGCTAGCACGACACAAGCGTCGCCGAACGACGCCCGGACTGGAACGAGATCATGCGACTCTGGCGTTTCCTTCGGCTGAGAGACATCGCACACACTCTCCGTAAGGAATGGGGAAAAGTCCGTGAACGACACGTCAGGAATCGGGCGATCCGATTGATCCGTCGGAGCGGACTGTTCGACGACGCCTGGTATCTCAAGGAGAATCCGGACGTCGCGACATCCGGCATCGATCCGGCGAGGCACTACCTCTTGCATGGCTGGCTCGAGGGGAGGAATCCTAGTCCGCTTTTCGACGGGCAGGAGTACCTCGCCCGGCACCCAGAACTATTCGCCCAAGGGATCAATCCGCTCGTCCATCATCTAAAAGTGAAGTGGCATTCCAAGGCCGAGCGGCCCGTCAACCGTCCGTACGAGTCCGCCGACGTCGCGACGTTCTTCTTTGGGTCTGATTCCTCGACGGAACGGTTGTCGCCGTGGCGGGGCGAGGCCGTGCACCGGACTGCGACGGAGGGAACTGTCCCCTATCTCTTCGGGGAGGCGATTGTCGGTCATGCGGTCCCTGGAACACCACCGATGACGCGCCTCTCCCGACACATTCATTGGATGCACTCGCTCGCCGGGACGAAACGTGCGACGGAAACCGGAACGGGTCCGGGATCGCTCATCGATGGGGAGCGATTGTTCCAAGGCGACATCCTCTCCTTCGGCGAACAGGATGCCCCGCGATTCATGGACGTCTGGTTTGACAACAGCCACGCGCTCCGCGTGCGGCTGGAAGCTGACCGGGATGGCAAGGTTCTCGGGATCGTGACGGCGATGCAATGGGATCCCGTCCACTCGCGTGCGGTCGTCTCTGAGGCGTCGGTCGGGCACTCCGGCATGACATTTCTCGACGTGCGACTGGCGAATCGGTTCCTGCCCGTCCTATTCGTATTTACGACGCCCACCGGTGACCTCCGCACCTCCGCCCTGATGCCCTTCCCCTCGCTCGGCCGTGGCGGAATGCTCCACGGCTAGGCACTCTCGGAACAGGCGGGGCTCGGGGCGATTGCTTCGATCCGTGATGTTTCTTCGCGATTGGCCGCGGCATGGGCCGCGAGCGGCGGCAACGCAGGACTCGACTGGATCGAGGTCGATCCCGTGGGCGGCATCGGTGCCGAGCGACTCTTCGCGTCCGACCTACGCATGTGGCTTGGAACCGTCATGGGGGTCGGCATGCGGCCAGCCGACCGCAGAGGCGTCGACGAGCATCCGGGGGCGGTGTGGCTGCAAGAGGCCGTCCGTCAGCCGCCCGGACTCAAGGCCCCCACTCAGCGGGTCATCAAGCTGACTCCCGACGCCGTGCCCTCACTCCACGCGCTCTACGGCGCCGGCCGGATTGCGGAAGGGCTCGCGTCGTTCGTCGTCTGCCGAGGCTCGGAGGGCCTGCCGGCATGGCTTGTGCATCCGCCCGCCATCGATGTGCCACTGGAGTCGTTTCAGCCGTTTGGTTCATCACCCTTTCCAAGACTCATTGGTCCGCCCGGTTCTCATGCCGTCTGCCGCGTTCGTACTCCCGCCGCGATCCGCTTCACGAACCGATCGCCAGGGCATGCGTCAGACCTCCAATCTCCTTTCGCCCAGGAGATGCCGTTGGACCACGTGTTGCCCGGCCTCGTCTTCATGCGAGGCTCCCGGCCGAATGTGACGGCCCTTCTCTCCTATGGACCCGACGATGAATTGTTTACTGCGAGGCTTCAGGCACTGGCCCTTCAAGCCGACGTGTCATGGGAA
>JBJTBB010000267.1:0-2533 GCA_046091125.1 Planctomycetaceae bacterium | reverse complement strand
GGCTGCGCCGTCGACAGGACGGGTGCCACACAGGCGAGCATGGGTGTGGCGGCCGGTGATTACGACGGCGACGGGCGACCAGATCTGATGTGCACCCACTTCATGGACGAATCGAACACGCTGTATCGCAATCTCGGTGCCGCCGGCTTCGAGGATGTCACCGGTCTGGTCGGCCTCCATGAACCAACGCTGCCCTTTCTCGGATTCGGCGCCGTCATGGAGGATTTTGACTGTGACGGGTGGATGGAAATACTCGTCGCCAACGGACACATTGAAAACTTTCCTGGCAACCCTCTGCTCCGCATGCGTCCGCAGTTGTTCGAGTGGAATGGAGATCGTTTCGTCGACCAGAGTCTCGCGGCGGGCCCATTTTTTTCAGAAAAGCAAGTCGGACGGGGCGTAGCCACGGCCGACTTCGACGGTGACGGTGATCTCGACGCCGTGGTCGTTCACCAGAACACGCCGACGGCCCTCCTTGAAAACCGTTCTGACCGTGGCCATTGGCTGTCGGTTCAACTTCATGGCACCCGCAGCAACCGACGCGGAGTGGGCGCGCGCGTCCGAGTGACGGCTGGTGATCGCGTCCATGTCCGCCAACTCACGGCGGGAACCAGCTACGTCAGTGCCCATGAACCGCTGCTGCTGTTCGGGCTCGGCGAGCATGAAGGCCCCGTCGACGTCGAGGTTGATTGGCCGGTCCTCGGCGAAGGCTCCCCTTCCACACAGCGCATCCAGGCAGTCGCGGTAGATCGACGTCTGACGGTCACGGAGTCCACCGGCGACCCCTGATCGGACAACCGTCAACGGCCGCGAGTCGCTTTTTCGAAGCGGCTGAGGAGGGAGCGCTCCTGCTCGACCCGCTCCTGCTCACCCGCACGGCCACAGGCCTCGACGAGCCAACGTCGGACCTGCAGGAGTGTCGGATCGAGAGCCAGCGCCGCATCGGCGGCCTCGATTCCATCCTTCCATCGGGAAAGTCCACCGAGGAGAACAGCCCTACGAGCGTGGACACCTGCGATCCATGGATTGACCGTCAGCAGACGATCGATGTACTGAAGGGCGTCATCGAGATCCCCCTGCCGCTGACGATGCTTGGCGAGGCCCTCGAGTGCCGGCTCATTGAGGGGATCGAGTTCCAGCACCTTAGTGCGACAGCTTGCAGCCGTTCCCATCTGTCCGGACACGTCGAGGATGTCGGCGACGGCCAGGAGAGCGTCGATATCGTCGATCAGTAGGGCGACCGGATCGGCACCACCTGGTACGAGCGACTCGACGGCCTGACTCGCCATGAGCGGATCCCGACGCACGAGCGATTCCTCCGCGAGCCGCAGGCCCAGCGCCCGCTCAAGTTCCCAGCGGGGCAAGCGGTGGCCAGCGCCGCCGAATACCGTGAGACCCGAGCCGGCGACATCGGATCGACTCGGTGTGGAACGATGGTGATCGGCCTCCATCGTCGCCGGCCTGCGGCGGACACGATGATCCGTGACGGCGGTGTGGGGCACGTCCCGCGAAGTAGTCGGCGGCATGTGACAGGAGATACAGGAGCCCGAGAAGGGTGCCGCTTCGCGCTCGGCGTCGGTCAGTCCGCAGGAATCATCGGCGTGACACGCATTGCAGCGGGACCGGTAGAACGCCTCTCGAGACTGCCGATCCGGTACGCCATGGGGATCGTGGCAGCTCGTGCAGCCAAGGCGCCCCTGGCTGCCCACATAGCACCGACTCTCGCGCATCTGCTCAACGTGACTGACCGCCCGATCGCCCCCCGTCGCCCCCGTCTGTCGGCTTGGTGCACCGCCCTCTGGGCCTCGCGACGCCTGACCAGCCTTCACGAGCACGATACGCGTGTCGTCGAGCAAATCGCCGGGGCGATAATCGAAGAATCCCCTCCCGCGCCTCGGGATGACAGCCTCACCGATGAGGTGGCACTGATTACAGACGGCCTCGCGTCGCTCGGGATCGAGTCGTGAAGGGTTCACGATTTGATCGGACGACACCGTCGGCTCGAGTCCTTCCGACTCCGCCACGCGCCTCGCGGCGACGTGTCGTTCCCCGGGGCCATGGCAGCGTTCGCATCCGATCGACCTCTCGAGAAAGACCCCGTCCGTGTACTGGCCCGGCCGGTACACGTCGCGTGCCAACCTGCCGGCATGGCAGACCAGGCAACCATCTCCGATCGCACGTTCGAAGCGCAATCCAGGATCCTCACGGTAGCCCGGCGAAAGGCCGTAGCCGCGATTCCCCGCATACCAACCGATCGGTGACTGGAAGAGTTTGCCGCCTCGATCCACGAGGTAGGTCTTGCCCCGGGTGCCCGAGCCGAGGGCGAAACGGACCGGAACGGCCTGTTCGTACAGAATGCCCTCGTCGTCCATGACTCGCTCGACATGCACCATTGCACCATCGCGGCAGACGACCTGATAGTCCCTTCCATCGACACTGAAACTCGTCGGCTCGACGGCCGCCTCACCACCTTCGCTTCCGCAGTCGGCATCACCGATTGGCCCGGCCATCGGATGCCCCGCATACCGCTCGG
>JBJTBB010000266.1:0-6722 GCA_046091125.1 Planctomycetaceae bacterium | reverse complement strand
CTCCAATTCGAGCGGAGACATCGATCGCGATGATCACGATCACCGGATCCGCTCCGTCCGCCGCGACGAAGTGACGCGATGAACCGGACGTCGCCGTCCCGAGAGCGACTCGTACGTCGGCATACACGGAGAGGTCGAATCGTTCGCCCATGCGACGAAACAGCGGCCCGAATTCCGGGCCGCCAAACGGCCCCAGCCAGACTGCGGGTCGATGACGATTCGACATCAGAAAGACTCCCAATCAACGTCGGTGACCTCTGTCAAGTCCGACTGGCTGGAAGGAATCGTGAGCGGCTTCACGCGTTTTCGTCCTGTCGCCATCGTGGGAGCGGACTCTGCATGCGATCGGGCAGACTAGTCAAGTCGGTTCCCATCCCCGCTGAGAACGATCTTGACCGTTCCAACCGGTGGCGGACAATCCCGCTCGCATGGCCTCAGGGAATCCGCATCGGATCCCCCCGGCCAGCCGCCCAGGCGTCGGTCATGGAAGACCGGGGCAGGGGGGCTCGGTGACGACGTCGGTCCAGAAAGTGGCATGGAGGCCCGCCTTGAGCGATTCACACGATTTTGACGCGGAGTGGTTGGATTCGGGTCGGGACGACGCGGATCAGTCCAGGATCGATCGGCACGACGCCGGTGATCTGCCCCCTCGGAACCGGACGCCGTCGGCGTCGAGACTGTCAGCGCTCCTGAGACGACGTCGGTTCATCGGCTGTGACGACATTCTTTTCCACTCGGTCACAGACGAGGTCGGTGACTGCCGACCGGGTGACCTGTTCGTTGCCAGGGAGACTGCCGACCGTGATGGTCACGAATTGATTTCGGAGGCTGTCTCCCGAGGAGCGTCCGGGAGCGTCGCCGAACGAATGATTCCCACCGTCGGTGTACCGCTGTGCATCGTGCCCAACGCGACGTCGGCCCTGTCCCGGGTCGCGGAAGCGCTCGCCGGCCATCCATCACGCCGGCTACGGGTGATCGCCGTGACGGGAACAAGGGGCAAGACGACCACAGCTTGGCTGACGGCTTCAATTCTCGCCGAGGCCGGCATTGCCGTGGGAGTACTCTCCGACATCGGATGCCTCGACGGAGAATCCTCGATGCCCGTTCCGGCTGGGCGAGGCGATCGACCGCTCGATCGACCGCTCGTCGTTTCACGCTGGCTACGGCGGCTCGTACTGACCGGATGCACGCACGCAGTTCTCGAGGTGTCTCGGAGGATGCTGACCGGCGGAGGACTTTCGGGCGTGCGGTGCGACACGGTCGGCATCACCAATCTTGCCACGAGTCGATCGGACGCCCAGGGAACCCGCGAGGCGCGGGAGCGATTGAAGGCTCGCGTGATCGCACGGCTTGCCAGAAAAGGGCGGGCCGTGGTGAATGCCGACGACCCACGACTAAGGGGTTTTACCGGCGACCGCGGCGGCGTATTCGTGGGACTCTCCGGACATGCAACGGCCGTGTGCGGGTCGACGGTCGACCGGTCACTCCACGGACAGACGCTTCTGTTGCAGGAGGGGGGAACCGTCTGTCCCGTTGATCTCTCTCCGCCATTGGCTTCATTCGCCCGTAACGCCCTGGTCGCGGCCGGAATCGCCAAGCGGTACGGAGTCGGGCTGACAACCGTCACCCGCGGCCTGGAGGCGGCCGGTTGCGTGTCGGGCAGGCTGGAACGTTGCTCGTTCGGCCAGGAGTTCACCGCCTTCGTCGACTCGCCCGGCTGCGGACACCAATTGACCGCAACGCTGACGGGGCTGCGTGAATTGACCCCGGGACGTTTGGCCTGCGTCGTGTCAGGCAGGCTGGCGGGCCAGCTCTCGACCGAGGGGTGCATCGGCGGCGGTCTCCCACCACTGCTCCGACGCTGGTGCGACGAGGCCATCGTCGTTCCGGAGGATCAACAGGGCCCGGAGGCCCTCGCCCGCTTCGCCCGACTGATGGATTCGCTCGGGGAGAAGGATTGCCTGATCATGCTCGACCGACGGGCTATCCAGCCGGAGCCGACGGATCCCTCGGGCGAGTCGATGCCTCTGGCCCTTCTATTGGAGGCCTGGGTCGAATCGTCGTCCATCGCGGAGAGTTTCCGGAAGGGGCGAGCCGCCTGAGCCACCGAAAACCGGTCATGATCCGCGGCCACGATTGGACGGATATGGGCGTCTGCGGCCCCAATAGTTCCCCGACAGCCGTCAGCATGGCCCCGACCGTGCGGAAGGGCTGCGAGCCGGATGGCGCACGCCACGTCTTCCCAACCGGCTCGCATCCAACCGGCTTGCAGGAAAGCCCACGTTGTTTCAGGTCGACGGTCCATGACACGCTCCTCGAAGATCCAATCATCGCCACAAGCTCCCGCAGGGACCGCGCCGCGATCCGCCGGCACCCCGTTTGACGATCTTGGCGTCGCCGTGATCAATCAAGAGCCGCTTGCGCGGCACACGTGGCTCGGCCTCGGCGGCCCGGCCCGGTACTTCTGCGAACCGCTGGATATCGAAGCGCTCTCGAAGATCGTGTCCCGCTGCAGCACTGAAGGGCTTCCCCTGCGGGTCCTCGGAGGTGGTTCAAACGTGCTCGTGTCTTCGACGGGCTTTCCTGGCATGGTGGTGCGGCTCTCGGGCCCCGGCTTCTCCCGTGTGGAGGTGGATGGTCAATCGATCACCGCGGGCGCGGGCGCGAAGCTCGTGCACGTTGTCTCGACGGCCGTCCAGTCAGGGCTGACTGGGCTGGAGACGCTCGTCGGTGTTCCGGGAACCGTCGGCGGAGCCCTCGTCGGAAATGCCGGAGGACACGGTGGAGAGATCGGCGAGCGGGTCCATTCGGTCACCGTGATGAACGCTGATGGATCGGTGAGTGTGCGGGGCAGGGAATCGCTCGCCTTTCAGTCGCGGTGGAGCAATCTCGACGACGCCGTGGTCCTTTCCTGCACGTTCCAACTTGAATCGGAAGATCCGGATGTGCTCACAAAACGGATGCAGAAACACTGGATCGTGCAGCGGGCCGAGCAGCCTTCCGGCACTCGCTCGGTGGCGATGATGTTCAAGGATCCGGCAGGGGTGTCGGCCGAGTCGCTCGTCGCTCAGGCCGGAGGACGAGATCTGCACGTGGGCGAGGCGGCGATTTCGTCCGGCCACGCCAACTTCGTCGTCGCCGGCGAGGGCTGTACGAGCGACGATATTCGGGGACTCGTGGAGCGCGTTCGCCTCCGGGTCCGCGAGCGGCTCGGTGTCGAGCTCACGCCTCAAATCGAGGTCTGGTCGTCCGGCGACCACCGCACACCGGAATGACCGTGCGGACGGCACGGGGGTGAAGCGTCATGGACCCATCTCAACGGGGAAGGGTTGCCGTCCCGCCGACCAGCTCGATCGAGCCCACTGGCGGGGAGCGACTGGGCTCCTGGATCCGACGACGTAGAGCGGCTTTGGGTGCGGTCTGCGTGCTCGCGACCGCCGCCGCGGGCGGTGCCTGGGGTTGGTCGCTCGTCGGCGATCGCGTACTCAAGACACCTCGTTCGGTGCTCGATCCGGAAAACATCACCGTCGAGGGTGTCTCGGACTGGGTCAGGGGAGACCTTCGCACCGAGGCACTGGCCAATGCGCAGCTCGGAACGCCGATGCTCATCGACGACCCCGACCTCGCCCGCTCCATCGCCAGGGCGTTCTCCATGCATCCGTGGGTCCGCCAGGTCGAGGAGGTACGACTCTCCCATCCGGCGTCGGCCGTGGTTCGCGTGGCAAGCCGCGAGCCGATCGCGATGGTACGGGTGGAGGGCGGACTGCTTCCGATCGATGGTGAGTCCGTCGTGCTGCCGAGCGATGCCTTCACGAGCGAACAGGCGGCCTCGTACCCCAAGGTCACCGGTATCCAGACGAGTCCTCGCGGTCCTCCCGGGACGCCATGGGGTGATCCCCTCGTCGAGCAGGCGGCTGTTTTGGCCGCCGTGGTGCGACCCGAGTGGCTAGCCCTGGGGCTGACGGAATGCCATTTCGACACGGAGGCATCCCGTCCCGGCTGGCGACTCCTCCGCGAGCCTGGCGGTCCGATCCGGTTCGGCCCCGCCCCCGGTTTCGAGACGCCCGGCGAGCCGAGTGCGGCCGTGAAGGTCGCGCGCCTCCGGCAACTCGTCACGGACCCGACCGACGCACCGGTCGATCTCACGACCCTTCCATCCCAGGATGGCACGTAGACACGGTTCATGGCAGTAGCCGAGTGATCATGCCATGCGTCTGCCGCGCCGCATGGCTCGGTGAGGGGACCACCGAACGGTTCAACGATCCACGACCAATCGTCGAACATCCTGAAATCGCGGGTGATCGGCGGACTGGCACCATTCGAAAAGAACGGATTCCGACGTCGTGAGCATCACCCCGGAAGCCTCGAGCCTTCTGAGTGCCATTTCATGATCGATGGGGTGACGGGAAGTCACCCCATCGGCAGCGACGAACACGGTGATACCCCTCTCCATCAGGTCAAGTGCCGTCTGCAGGACGCAGACATGCGTCTCGAGACCCACGAGCACGCACGTGTCGGCGCTCGGAGGAATTGCGCGACAGAATCCATCACACCCCATCGCGCTGAAACAGCGTTTCGAGGTGGGCTCCGGGCAGACGGCCGCGATCGGACCCGGCGTTCGACCGAGGCCCTCGGGGTACTGTTCGACCAGGAGTCTGGCGACCCCGAGCAGATCGGCCGCGCGGGCGAGTCGCGTGGCCGCCTGGACGACCTTCGCCGCATCCTGCATCACCGCGAGAAGCTTCTCTTGAATGTCGATGACGCCGAGGAACGTGCTGTCGGTTCTGATGCGCACGACGTCCTCCTGAAATCCGACGGTCGGCTGGATACCGACTCCTCCGCCTCGGTGGGGAGTGTAGCACGCCGTGGGTGACGCGAGCCCTTCGGTAATCTTGTCGAACCTGCTACGACGGCCGTATGACTCTCATCCGGACGGAGGATCGACCGATGACGAATGAAGATGGCGACGAAGGAGACGGGGCTCCCGTGCAGCAGGCCGCAATGACGGTCGAAGGACTTTCCCGCAACCGCCGACTCGTGCGGCAGATCGTCGGTCTCGCGGAAAACATTCCCCGCTATCCCGTCGAACGACTCATGCAACTCGGTCCACTTGCCGAGGCCAGACGCATTTGTCGCGTCCGCGTCGGTTGGGTGGCGGTTTTCACCAAGGCGTACGCCCTCGTCGCACGCGATGCCCCGGTGCTCAGGAGTTGGTATGTTTCCGGCCTGTGGCCTCGCGTGGCGACGGCACCACACAGCGTCGCCTCCATTGCGGTCAGCCGGACGCTCGAGGGGACCATCTCGGCAGGCGACGACGTGTCATCGGCGTCGATCAACTGCCCTGTACGGCACCTGCCGGAGTTGTATTTCGCCCAGGTGCGCTCCCCCGATAGCATGCCCCTGAGCGAGCTCCAGAAACGCATCAACCGCTTCTCGACGGACTCGGTCCACGATGTCTTCCGTCGCCAGCGGCATCTCTCGATGCTGCCGACATGGCTCGCACGAACGGTGCTGGGTTGGAACGTGCGATCAGCATCGCTCAAGCGTGCCACGCGATTCGGAACCTTCAGCGTGTCATCGCTGGGAGCCGAACAAGCCAGCAACCGATTTCATCCATCCTTCCTCACATCGAGTCTGACGTTCTCCCCACTTGCGATCGATGGGCAATGCCTCGTCACGCTCATTTGCGACCACCGACTGATCGACGGCGTTCCAGCCGCCCGGGCTCTGGCCGCCCTGGAAAGAAAGCTCCTTGGAGAGATCCGGGAGGAGTTGCATCAACTCGCCTGACCGACCCGACGACGCATGGCCCACTCGCAGGACGCTACGGCGTCATGTCGGGAACCAGGACGTGAATCTATGAGTGCGGAGCTGCGTCATCCAGGTTCCAATCAACGATCGCGCCGGGGGGTATCGACCAATCCCCGGGGGTTCGGATCTCCAGACGGCGGGTCACGTCTCCGGTGACAATAAGGGACAGATCGAGACGCCCGCGAGGCAGGGCGGCCGCGACCCGTTCCGGCCACTCGACCACGATCCAACCGCCATCGGTGAGGATCTCCTCCCAGCCAATGGCTGCAAGATCGTCCGGGCCTGACAGCCGATACGCGTCGATGTGCACGAGTCTTGAGGGGCAAGTCATGGCTCCACTCACGTGCTCATGTACGAGACCGAACGTCGGGCTTGTGATGTCCGTCGGATCGATTCCGATGACGCCGGCGAGATAGCGAACAAAGGTCGTTTTACCTGCCCCCAGATCCCCACTCAGCGCGATCAGGACGTCTTCCGGCATCAATCGAGCAAGTGTCTCGGCCGCTCGACGCGTATCTTCGAGGGATCGCAGTAAAATCGCGGTCGTCGGATCCATCTCCCTCCTCTCATGCATCGAATCGATGCAGGAAACCCGACGGGGCGAGTGGCTGCCTCGCGCCCCCGTCCGGTGACGGCTCCCAGAGTCCAGGAGCCTCGATGATCTCACCGATGACGGCCAGCGCCATCCCTGCTGGCGAATCGGCGAGCAGCCGACCCGCATCTTCCGGAGTCATCGCCATCACCAGCTCGAAATCCTCGCCATCCCCAAGGGCGCGCTCCAGTGGTGACCGGCCATCGGGTAATTCTCGGGCGGCCCGCTCGGCGTCCGGATGAATTGGGATCGATCCGGAATCGATCAGGGCCCCGGCACCGCTAGCCGTCGCCAGTCGCTCGACATCCAATGCCAATCC
>JBJTBB010000265.1:0-6665 GCA_046091125.1 Planctomycetaceae bacterium | reverse complement strand
CTACCTCGCCCTGTCCATCGCTTGCTCCGTTTCGTTCGCCGCGGACGACTGGGCGACCAAGATGTTCGGGGAGACGAGCCATTCTTTCGGTAACGTCGCCCGTGGAGCGAAAACCGAGCACCGTTTCGTCTTTCGCAACCTCTACGAGGAGGATGTGCACGTGGCGGGCATCCGCTCGAGTTGCGGCTGCACTGCTCCCACCGTCACTCAGAACACTGTCCGAACCGGCGAAAGCGCTGAGATCATCGCCGTGTTCAACACGCGATCATTCCTCGGACAGCGTGGCGCGACGATCACCGTGACGTTCGATCGGCCGTACCACGCAGAGGTCCAACTGCGGGTCTCCGGCAATATCCGTGGCGACGTCACCGTCGAGCCGGCCTTCGTCGATCTGGGATCGATTCCGACGGGAAGTGGCGGCGAGCGGACGGTCCGAGTCATTCACTCCGGAAGTGCCCCCTGGGAAATCAAGGATGTTCGGAGCGCGAACACTCATTTCGAGGTCGTGCTCTCGAGCCCGTCGAAGTCTTCGCTGCAAACTGGCTACTCCCTCACGCTGCGACTCAAGCCCGATGCACCGGCAGGATACGTCAAGGGGCAGCTTATCCTGATCACCAGCGATCCACGCGGATCCACCATCCCGATCGACGTGGAAGGCCGTGTCGTGGCGGCTGTTTCCGTAAGTCCGCAGCCCCTCGATTTTGGAGATGTCGATGCAGGGGGGCAGGCAACCCGAAACGTGGTCGTCCGTGCGGAACGTCCCTTCCGCGTGATGAAGATCACCGCATCCGATCCCTCTATCAATACCCCGATCCCGGATGCCTCACGGCCGGTCCATATCTTGCCGGTGACCCTCACGGCGCCGGCCAACACTTCGGGGCGGTTCTCAGCGAGTCTCCAAATCGTCACCGATGACGCGGACCTGGTGGTGCCATCGATCGATATCCAGGCCTCGATCCGGCAGGCACCAGTGAAGCCGTCCGTGGCGGCCGTGGGTACCTCGAGCGGATCGAGGACCGTGCCCATTACGGGAAAGTCTCAGCGAGACACGGGCGGTGGTGACGATGGTGATCGCTCCACCAGCGGTCGATAGACGCGCGGCTCCGGTCCTGTGTAGGCGGCGGACGGACGGATCAGCCGATTGCCGGCCATTTGCTCCATCATGTGCGCCGTCCAACCCGCCGTCCGAGCGACCACGAAAAGGGGCGTGAAGACACGGACGGGCAGTCCAAGGGCGTGATAGACGCGGGCCGCAGGCCAGTCGAGGTTCGGGCGATGACCGTTCACCCGGAGCATTTCGGCCTCGACGATGTCCGCCATTTCCTCCAGTCGCCGTCCATCCTCGCTCTCAGCCAGCGATCGGCAGAGCGTCCCGAGCAGTCGGGCCCTTTCGTCTCCATCCTTGTAGACCCGATGGCCGAATCCCATCACGACGCGCCTCACGGCGAATTGTTGTGCAACCCAAGCGGCCGCCCTCTCCACCGTACCAATCTCCGCCAACTGGTCGAGCACCTGTTCGTTGGCGCCCCCATGCAGCGGCCCCTTGAGCGCTCCGATGGCCGCACAGAGACCCGAATGCATGTCGGAACCGGTCGAAACGACCGTGCGGGCCGCGAACGTCGAGGCATTGAATTCGTGCTCCGCGTAGAGTACGAGTGTCGTCGCGAAGACGTGCGTTCGTCTCTGGTCGGGTTCATAACCGAGCAGCCGAGCGAGCAGTGGTCGGGCGATTCCACCACCGGGCCATGGAGCGATCGCCCGTCCCGCCGCCAGGTCGGACCACGCTGCCAGGATGGCGGGCATGCGACCGAGAAGCCGTTCAGCCCGTTCGAGCCGATCGCGGGTGGCTCCCGCCGCGTTGTCGCACTCGACCTGGCCGAGGCAACTGGCGGCCGTTCGCATGGCGTCCATTGGAGAGGCGGATGGCTCCCGTCGCGCGAGCACGGCCAGGGTCCCGTACACCGAGTCGTCGATACTCGCGGCGGCCGTATCGAGTCGCGCGACGAAGGCCTGTCGTTGGGCGGCGTCGGGTAATTCCCCGTGAAGCAGCAGATACGCCGTCTCCTCGTAGTCGCCATGCTCGGCCAGCTCCTCCACCGCGTACCCGCGGTATCGGAGCCTGCCGTCGAGGGAACTGATCGCCGTTCGTCCTGCGAGAACACCGGCGAGCCCCTCGACGACACTCGTCCCCTCACCGCCCGTCGATCGGTGTGTCACAGACATCAATGGCTTCCTTCCGGTGTTCGCAGGTTGTGCCGCCCTACCGCCTTGCGACGGCGTTCAGGCCAGACGTGATCGGTCGTTGGGCCTCCAACTCCCCTCTGCAACGGGCCGAGAGGGATCGTAGCCGAGGAGGTCGTAGAGTTCCTGACGGGACTGCATCAGGTCGAGCAGGCTCTCCTGGGTCCCCTCCAAACCGAGTACCGCCAGTGCCGCCTCCATCGCCTTCATCGCGACCCGCAACAGCGTCACGGGGTAGAGCACCGCGGCGTAGCCCATTGACGCCAGGTCCTCACGGCCGATGAGTGGACTCACCCCGAACTCGGTCATGTTCGCCACGAGCGGCACGTCGAATGCCTTGGCGACACGGTGAAACTCCTCCCGGCTCGTGAGTCCCTCCGGAAAGAGCCAGTCGGCCCCTGCCTCGCGATAGTGCCCGAGCCGAGCGATGCACGCATCGATGCCCTCGACTCCCCGGGCATCGCTCCGCGCGATGATCACCGTCTCGGATGATCGTCGGGCCTGACAGGCGGCCAGGACCTTCTCGCTCATCTCCTGCACCCCGACGAGCCGCTTGCCGGCGAGATGACCACAACGCTTGTCGGATGATTGGTCTTCGATCTGGATCGCAGCGGCCCCGGCCTCCTCGAGCCGTCGCACACACTCCGCCACGGAGGACGGACCACCAAAGCCGGTATCCGCATCGACAACCACCGGCAGTGTCGACGCATCCGCGAGCAGCCTGGTCTGGGCAGCCAGCTCATCGATCGAGAACAACCCGATGTCAGGGACGGCCAGGAGACCGGCGGACATGGCGGCCCCCGAAAGGTAGACCGCCTCGAAACCCTGTTCCTCGGCGAGTTTCGCAACCAACGCGATCGGGGCCCCAGGCAGGCTGATTGTGCCGACCGTTACGGCATCCCGTAGTCGCCGGCCGGGCGATTCTTCATCAATCATGTCGGTCTCGATACCTCGAGGATTCACGACCGGGTGACGGTATTCCTGACGATCCCATCACCGCCGTGTAGAGTGCGAGAAGAGCGGGCCGTGGTGAACCGGTCCCGAACCCGCGTCGAACGACCGAGCTTTGTCGCATGGTGTCGCCAGCTTTGCCAGTCCCGCTCCGAGCGTTCGCAGGAAACGGTTCCGGTCGGGTGATTCGCGACGCCGTTGAGGCCATCATCCGCGTGGTTGCCGTGACGCTCGTCCTCGCCGCAGCCGGTTCTTGGCCTTCGCCGGACACGAATGAATCCCACTATCTCTGCGAGGCCCGTCAGGTATGGAATCCATCCTGGTGCAGTGGAGACTTTTTTCTCGGATCGCCGGAGGCCCACCCGTTCTTCTATCGGCTTCTCGGGGCCCCGGCCGCTTGGCTCTCGCTACCGGAGGCGGCCTGGCTGGGTCGCATCGCGGGTTGGATGGCGCTTGCGGTCGGGCTGTGCACGGTCTGTGCCGCCCTCATGCCAACCATCTCATCGGGCCGCGGGGTCCATGCCAGGGGGACTCGCAGGCAATGGGTACACCTCACCTCAGCCGTCCTGCTCTCGGCGCTTTATTCGCTCGCCGTGCGTCATACGACCGCGAGTGGAGAATGGGTCGTCGGGGGTTGCGAGGGCAAGGTGTTCGCATGGGGACTCGTTCTGGTGGGAGCAGGATTGATCGCGGGGGGAAAGCTGCCCGCGGCCTGCCTGGCATTCGGCTGCGCCACGACGATGCATGTGCTCGTAGGAGGCTGGGCGATGGTGGCGTGGATCGGCACGCTCACCTGGGATCGACTGACGGGTGCGGGATTGTTTCGTCCCGACAGGCGGTGGTCGACCATTCTCTCGTACGCCGCGGGAGCGCTCATGGGACTTTCGGTGATCGTGCCCGCCATGGGGCTCTCCCGAGGTGTTTCGGCGGCCGATGCCGCCAAGGCCACCCGGATCTACGTCGTCGACCGTCTGCCTCACCATCTGCTTGTGCGGACCTTCGCGGACGGGATGGTCTCTCGTCATGTGCTCACGGTGGCATTAGCCTTCACGCTCGCGGGCATGCTGATCACCCGCTCCTCACGCGCCACGCCTGCATCCCTTGGTCGAGAGCCGTATTCGCTCTCGATCGCGGAGGGAGACGCCCTGCGAAGGCTGACGGTCTTTATCGCCATGGCCGTAGGCCTTGCTGTGATCGGCTGTGGGATCTCGCTGCTCGAGCCCTTCGCGGCCGGGATCACCTACGGCCTTCTTCGCTATTACTGGTTCAGGCTTTCCGACGGCCTCGTCCCACTGCTGCTCGCCTGCACGACGATGCTGTTCGTGCGCGAGCTGCCGCATCAACCCCGATCGGCCGATGGCACGAGCGACAAGTCATGCCGCCTGTCTTTCGCGCTCGGGTGGCTGCCCATGTTGTTGGTCGTGATGCTCGTCGCGGTGGACATCGCCCATGAGAGCCGTCACTGGCCGCTTCCGGGTCGATGGATCCCTAGCCGGGCCGACAGGCACGTCGAGGCCGCCGAGTGGGAAGAAGCCTGCGGATGGATCGCCGCGAACACGCCGCAGGATGCCGTCTTCCTCACGCCCCGTGGCTCGGCGAGTTTCCAATGGCGGACCGGGCGGGCAGAGGTCGTCTCCTGGAAGCACGTGCCGCAGAGCCTGGCCGGAATCCTGGAATGGCAGCGACGAATCGATGATTGCTTCGGGAGACGTGACGGCGGTCGCCTCGTGACATCCACCGCGGACTTCGGTCCGGAGCGGCTCTTGGCCGTGGCCGCCCGCTATGGTGCGGGCTGGATCATCGTGCCGCGCGGTGCGTCGAACGCGGCGGGATGTGAACCGCCGCCCCCTCCCGGCACGCTCGCTCACGAAAACGCCGCCTATGCGATCTACGAACTCCCTCAAATCGGGACAGTCGACGACGGGAAGGGCGACAGCGAGACTCCGTGAGCCGCTTCCCATCGTCCGGCACCGGGCAGCCCCGGTCGACCGCATGCCCCGCGTCGACTGGACGACCGATGGCCGTTTGATCGATGGACTGATCTAGGTGCCGACGTAGCGCGCGACGATCACCCGTGCGCGTGACTCCTCGCGCGTGCCGTGCACGATCGTCCGGCCGTCTGCGAACACCGTGATGCGGATGCCGGGCTCCACCTCGGCCCGGACGAGCCAGTCGTTGACGGTCACCGGCCCGACGGCCGTCAGCCGTTCGGCCACGGTGGCCAGAGCGATTTCCCCTCGCGTCGCGGCCATGATCTGCACCGCATCGGCTCCGCACAGCACGCTCGCCGCCGGGACGAAGCGTCCTTCAAGCCAGGGATAATCGCCCGCTCGGCAGGTCGGACATCCGCGTTCGTCGAGTTCGGCCAGGTCGATGACCCGCCACGATCCCGACCAGAGATCGAAGGCCATGAGGCCCCTCGACGACGCATGCGATCCCTCCACGATCAGTCGCATCGCCTCCGCCGCCTGGACCGCTCCTACGACCATCGCCGCCGGCCCGAGAATGCCGGCGGTCTCACACGTGGGTAGGGAACCCGGAGGGGGTGGATCCGGCACAAGGCATCGCAGACAGGCCGAACGACCGGGAAGCACCGCGAGCACCCTGCCCTCGGCGCCGATGGCGCCCCCGTGGACCCATGGGATCCCCCGCCGACAGGCCCATTCGTTGACCAGGAACCGCGTCTCGAAACTGTCGCTACCGTCAACGACGAGTGAACAGCCCTCGAGCAGACGGTCGCAGGTGGTGGCGGTCAGGTCCGCAGAGATCGCCTCGATGCGAATGCGGGCATTGATCGACTGTAGGCGACTCTTCGCCGCCAACGGTTTGGGCAATCCTGACGAAACGTCGGCCTCGTCGAAAAGGATCTGTCGCTGCAGGTTCGACTCTTCCGGCACATCGCGATCGATGAGCCGGAGGAATCCCTCCTCGCCCACTACACCGCGAACGAGCGCCATCGCCGCAGCCCCGCCGATCGCCCCGCAGCCGACCACGGCGACGCGTGCCAGCGCCAATCGTCGCTGTCCCTCGGGGCCTACCGGTGGAAATCGCACCTGCCGGGAATAACGATCACTCATGCGGCGGGCAATCGCTCGGGAGCGGGTTCAAAGCGTGCGAGCAGCCACGCGAGCAGGCCCTTTTGAACGTGCATACGGTTGGCCGCCTCCTCGATCACGACGCTCTGGGGGCCGTCAATCACCGCATCGGTGACCTCCTCGCCACGTCGGGCGGGCAGGCAGTGCATGAAGACGGCGTCGGGGGCGAGCGACATCAACGATTCGTTCACCTGGTAGGGAGCGAGCGCCTTGGCTCGAGCCGCCCGCTCCTTCTCCTGCCCCATGCTCGCCCAGACGTCCGTGTAGACCGCAGCCGCCCCCTCGACTGCCTCTCGCGGATCACCCGTTTCAGAGATGTCGGCATCGGGCAGCGTGTTGGCCAAGTGGGCGAGGAAGGCCTCGTCGAAGCGGAAGCCC
>JBJTBB010000264.1:0-3114 GCA_046091125.1 Planctomycetaceae bacterium | reverse complement strand
CTGGAAGGGCGCTCGATACCGCGACGTTCCCGACCGCGGATGGTAGGGCGCACCTGGTCGCGCACGAGTTGCCGGCTGCCCCCGAGGGTCTCGTGCTGATGACGATCCGCAGCGAGGGGCAGTTCAACACCGTCGTGTACGAGGAGGAGGACCTCTACCGCAATCAGACCCGGCGGGACATCGTGCTGATCCATCCCGACGATATCCGCCGGTTCGGCCTCACCGCCGGTGGTCGCTGCCGGATCGCGAGCACAGCCGGTGAGATGCGGGCACAGATCGTTTCGGCGTTCCCGGAGATCAGGCCCGGCTGCGTGGCGATGTATTACCCGGAGAGCAACGTGCTCGTGCCGAAGGCAGCCGATCCGCTCTCACGGACGCCGGCCTACAAGAGCATCGCCGTCAGCTTGGCCGCCGATGAGGTGACCGTAGCGGCGCCGCGGAGAACACCCGAACTCGTCGGCGCCGGCACGCCCCGCGACAAGATGAACCAGTGTGGCTGAGTCGTTTGTCGAGGGCATGCCGATCGTGGTCCGCGATACGATCCCGGTGCCCGTGCCCGCCGGCTTCGGCGTTGAAAGCCAGCCGCTACCGGCCGTCGGGCTCGGCCTATGGAAGATCAGCCGTGCGGAGGTGGGCGGGCTCGTCGAGGAGGCGATCCGAGACGGCTATCGCCACCTCGACAGCGCCTGTGATTACGGCAACGAACCGGAGGCCGGTGATGGGATCGCACGGGCACTGGCGAAGGGCCTCTGTCGACGCGACGACCTGTGGGTGACCTCGAAGCTCTGGAACACCTATCACTCGCCGAGGCACGTTCGCCCCGCGGTGGAGCGGACGCTCCGCGATCTCGGTCTCGACCACCTCGACCTGTACCTCGTTCACTTTCCGATCGCTTTGGAATACGTTCCCTTCGAGACGCGTTATCCACCCGGCTGGTTCTTCGATCCCGAGGCCCCGCGGCCGCGCATGCGACCGGCGCGGGTGCCGGTGGCCGACACCTGGGCGGCAATGGAGGGGCTGGTCGAGGCAGGGCTCGTGCGTCGCATCGGCGTATGCAATTACGGTGTCTTGCTGCTTCGCGATATGCTTGCCGCCGCGAGGATTCCTCCGGCCGTCCTGCAGGTGGAGATGCATCCGCTGCTCGTGCAGGAGAAATTGCTGCGATTCTGTCGCGAGTCGGGGATTGCCGTGACCGCATTCTCACCGTTGGGAGCGCCATCCTACGTGCCACTAGGCATGGCGAGCGAGGCAGACAGTCTGCTCGTGCACCCACTCATCACCGACATCGCCGCGGGCCTGGGTCGCTCGGCTGCGCAGGTGCTCCTGCGCTGGGGCGTGCAGCGGGGAACGGCGGTAATCCCGAAGACGGCACGCCCCGAGCGGCTGGTCGAGAACCTGGCCGTCTGCGACTTCTCGCTCTCTCCGGAACAGATGGCCGCGATCGGCGGCCTCGACCGGGGCCGCCGCTTCAATGTCCCGGGCGAGTGCTGGGCGCGGGCCTGCAACACGTTCTTGCCCATCGACGAGTGACAGCCGAGCCCAGGGTCGGGCGATTGGCGGTCAGTCGAAGAGCGACTTTTGATCGGCGGTTGCGGCCGACCTGCGGCGGGGCTTCGGGACCTGGGGCGTTTCGTTCTCGAACCCAAGCAGGAGATCACGGGCCCGCTCGATGACCTGCGCGGGCACGCCCGCGAGCTTGGCCACGTGCACGCCCCAGCTGCGGTCGGCGGCCCCCGGGGCGACTCGGTGGAGAAAGACCAGTCCGTCACCGTGCCGCTCCACGAGCACCTGAACATTCCGTACACCAGGCAGCCGATCGAGTGTGGCCAGCTGCAGATAGTGGGTGGCGAAGAGCGTACGGCAGCCGATGGAGTCGTGCAGATGCTCGACCACCGCCTGCGCGATAGCCAGCCCGTCGAACGTACTCGTTCCACGTCCCACCTCGTCGAGCACGACCAGGCTGCGGGAAGTCGCACGGTTGAGGATGCGGGCCGCCTGGGACATCTCCACGAGGAAGGTGCTCGCACCGCGGGCAAGGTCGTCGCCGGCGCCGATCCGGGCAAAGAGCCTGTCCACGATCCCAACCACTGCCCGACGAGCCGGCAGCCAGGATCCGGCCTGCGCCAGTACGGCGGAAAGCGCCGCCTGCCGGATGAAGGTGCTCTTGCCCCCCATGTTCGGACCCGTCACGAGCAGCAGCTGCGTGCCCTCGGGCTGATCGGCGGCAAGGTCGAGGTCGTTGGACACGATCGATCCGACCGGCAACATGTCCTCGAGTACCGGATGGCGGCAGTCCTCCAGGTGCAACACCGGTCGGTCGACGATCTCGGGGCGCCTCCAGTCCCGCTCGCGTGCCACCACCGCGAGCGACATTAGTGCGTCGAGGGTGGCGATGTCCTCCGAGACACGATCGAGCCGGCGATGATCGGCGGCGTCGGCGGTGCGCAACTCCTCGAACAGAACCGCTTCACGGCGCAGCGCCTCGTCCTCGCTGCCGAGAACCTGTCGCTGCCGCTCGTCGAGTTCCGCCGTCGTGTAGCGTTCGGCATTCTTGACGGTCTGCTTCCGCACGAAATCCGCGGGCACCTTGGAGGCGTGCGTGCGGCTGACCTCGAGAAAGAATCCGAACACGCGGTTGAAGCCGACCTTGAGCGATGGAATCCCCGTTCGCGCGATCTGCTCGGCCTGGTAGCGGGCGATCCAGTCCTTGCCGCCGCTGGCGTGTTCCCGCAGGGCGTCGAGCGGGGCCTCGCGGCCGGGACGGCTGTATCCGCCGTCGCGCGTGTGCGGCGGGCAGCCCTCGATGAGTCTGTCGTTGATCCGAGAGGCGATGTCCTCGCAGGGATCGAGTTCATCACGGAGTCGGCCAAGGAGTCCGCCGATTCTGTGTTCGGCGGTGTCGGCATTCCGCCACTCCGCTCCCGCGAGGCGCTCGTCTTCGAGCAGTGCTCGCAGTTTCGGCAACGATGCCGCGACGCGACCGATGCGCTCGAGGTCACGCGGACTCGCTCGTCCCGATACCACGCGACCGGTGATCCGCTCGAGGTCGCCACAACCGGCGAGCGTCTCGGCGAGCGATTCGGCCGCAGCGGCCGCCCCGACGAGGGCCCCCAC
>JBJTBB010000263.1:0-2890 GCA_046091125.1 Planctomycetaceae bacterium | reverse complement strand
CCGTACGTACCGATCTTGTTGGCCGTGGCCGCGAGAGCTCACGGCATCCCGTTCTTCGTGGCCGCTCCGTCGAGCACGTTCGACGCGGCCTCACCGAACGGAAGTGCCATTCCGATCGAGGAACGCATCGCGTCGGAGGTGACCTGTCCTGCCGGCGTTCCGATCGCGGCGGATGGGGCTGGGGTCTTCAACCCGGCATTCGATGTGACTCCCGCGTCGCTGGTGACGGGCATCGTGACCGAGCGGGGCGTGATCGCGCCGGTGAATGCGTCGAAGGTCGCCGCAAGCCTGGCGAGTTTGGTCTCCGGTTGACCGGCAGAGGTGGTCGGCCGTCGCGCGGATGCGGTCTGAACGGGCTGATCGGAGGGTTCCACAGGATCGTCCGAATACGTTCTTGCACGGCTGATCCGCCGACTGCTGAGGCGGTTCGAATGCTGCAGGCCGTTCCTGGCTACACTCGTCCCATCCCGTCACCCCTGTCCTCCGTGCCATGCCAGATACGGCCGTCCCGCCGTCCCACGATCCCTTTGCCGTTTATCGCGCGGGCCTCGGTCGATCGGCCCAGGCATCCCCGTTCCTCTCACAGGGGCTCTGGCAGGGAACGCAGCCGCATGTCGACGTTTCCGGAGCGGCCTGGGACGAGCTGATCGGCATGGACGGTCGCCCACGACCGCATTGGCGGCAGCTGGTCGAACTTCTGTCTTCTTGGCAGCCGGAGGAATTATCACGACGCTGGGAGCATGCCCGCCGCCTCATCCATGACAATGGCGTCACCTACAACGTTCACGAGGACCGCGCCGACGAACAGCGTCCCTGGATGCTCGACCCGATCCCTCTCCTGATCGCGGCCGACGACTGGGCACGGCTGGAAGTGGGACTGAATCAGCGGGCGAGAGTTCTCGATGCACTGCTGGCAGACCTGTACGGGCCGCAGCAGCTGCTGCGTGAGGGCCTTCTACCGGCGGAACTTGTCCTCGCACACCCCGGTTTCCTTCGCGCGTGCCACGGGATGGTGCCCCCTGGCGGCCGCTGGCTGCACTTGTACGCGGCGATCGTCTCCCGCAACCACGAGGGGCGATGGCTCGTGCTCGGCGACCGCACGGGTGTGCCCCATGGACTCGGTTACTCGCTCGAGAACCGTCTTGTGGTCTCACGACTGCTGCCGTCGGTTTTCCAGGAATGTCAGGTCGAACGACTCGCGCCATTCTTCATGTCACTGCGGTCGATGCTGCGGGGACTCGCCCCCAATCGTGACCAACCCCTAATCGCCCTGCAGAGCCCCGGACCCTCGGCCACCATGTACTTCGAGGACGCGTATCTCGCTCGCTACCTCGGCTACCCACTCGTCGAAGGTGGAGACCTCGCCGCCCGCGACGGACGGGTGAGCATCAAGACACTCGGTGGTCTCGTTCCGGTGGATGTTTTGCTGCGACGTGTACCGGATCGCGAATGTGACCCGCTCGAACTCGATGGTGGCGCGCTGTCGGGCACACCCGGCCTCGTGAACGCCGTCCGTAAGGGACGGCTAGCCATGGCCAGCGCGCTGGGAACGAGCCTCGCCGAGTCGCCGGCGCTCCAGGAGTTTCTGCCGGCGGTTGCCCGAAGACTTTTGGGCGAGGACCTGCTCCTCGAGTCGCCGCAGTCGTGGTGGTGCGGACGTCCGGAGAACCTCGCCCGCGTGCTGTCCTCGCTGGAGACGATGGTCATCGAGCCCTTGGCACCCGGACGGGGTTTCAAACGCATCGTACCGGCCGCCCTCGACGGCAACGCGAGGAAGCGGCTGTCGGATCGGATCGCAGCCCGCCCAGCGGACTGGGTCGGCAAGGCGATCGCCGAACGGTCGCTCGCACCCTGTTGGAACGGCGCCTCGATCGTGCCGGGGTCGGTGGTGCTCCGCTGCTTCGCGGTGGCGAGACCGGAGGGCTATGCGACGATGCGAGGAGGACTGGGTCGCATCACGTACGCCGGTTTGTCTCTTGCGACCGATGAGTCGATTTCCGCGGGCCAGGGTTCGAAGGATGTCGGGGTGCTGGCCGTCGGCCCCGTACAGCCGGTTTCCCTCCTCCCGCCTCGCGGCCAGCCTTTGCGACTGCGTCGAAGCGGCAATGACCTGCCTAGCCGAGTGGCCGACCACCTCTTCTGGCTCGGTCGCCATGTCGAGCGGGCCGAAAGCATGTCACGGCTCCTCCGGACCGCCGCGGTCCGCGTGACGGGGGAGGGAAACCTCGAGTCGGCGACGGCGGTCGCCCGCCTCCTGGGCAGCACGTGCGAGCCGCCGGGGCCGCGCAGGGAATGGCTTGAACCCGGTCGGGCCGCGACGCCCGAAGAGATGGCCGATGACATCCGTGCGCTCGCCTTCGATGTGACGCGCGCGGCGAGCGTGGCCGCGTCGCTCGCGGCAATGTGGCGAATGGCGTCTGTGGTGCGCGACCGGATTTCCATCGACTCGTGGCGGATACTGTCGCGGATCCACCGGGGCAACGTCGCCGTCGACGACCGTCCGACGGCGGTCGGTCGGGACGCTTTGAGTCGCAGGCGACCTCTGGCGGGCGTCACCCAGGCGGGAGACCTCCTGCCCGTATTTGATTCGCTGATTCTCGACCTGTCCGCCTTCGCCGGGCTCGGCAACGAGAGCATGACCCGCGGCCCTGGCTGGCTGTTTTTGGACATGGGCCGCCGTGTGGAGCGTGCCTGGCAGGCGATCGCACTCCATCGTGAGACGCTGGTCACGACGAAGCCGCACCATCCGGTGAATGGTGCCCCCACCGATGCGGCCGACGAGGCGTCATCCCAGCGATTACACGAGATGCTGCTCGAGATCGCCGACAGCGCGATGACGTATCGCAACCGCTACCTCGGTGCGTTCGAAGCTGGCGCGATCATCGACCTG
>JBJTBB010000262.1:0-3711 GCA_046091125.1 Planctomycetaceae bacterium | reverse complement strand
CGCCGCCTCCCGCGGGCTCGCGCGCGGCGCGGGGGCCGCCGTTGATCGGTCGCTCGTGCCCGCGGCCGAGCGCGACCGCGCCGATGCCCTCTGGGAACTGCCTTCCCGCAGGAAAGAGGCAGCGGAAGCCTACGAGCGGGTGCTCGAAAAGTACGCGGAAACACCGTCCGCCCTTCACGCGTCGACGATGGCTGCTGTGGCCCTCCTGGAATCCGGTGACGCTGAGGCCGCCTTGAAGCGGGCGGAGTCGGCCATCGCCCGGCAGGCGGAGCTTCGGGCGGGCAGCGACGGTGACGCCTCATCATCATCGTCCGGCACGCCACAGGCGGTGCGGGCAGAGGCGCTGATCAAGCTTGGACGTACGAAGGAGGCCGCCGAGGCCTATCACGAGCTCGTTGAGACACAGCCCAAGGCGTCCAAGCGTCCGGCATGGCTCGTCCGCGAGGCTGTCGCGCTCGCGGCGGACAAGAATTGGGATGCCGTCCGCAAGCGGCTGGTCGATCGGTCCGGACTCAAGGGGGATCTCGAGGCTGAAGCGATCTACCTCGATGCGATGGCGGCCGTCGAAATGGGTTCGTCAGCGGACGCTCGACCGCTGCTCAAGGATCTGCTCGCACGCCACAACGCGTGGCCGCGTCGAGACGAGGCCGCGCTGCTCGCCATCCGAGCGGCCGAGGAGTCGGGGGATGCGAAGGGCGCGCTCACAGCCGCCGAGCAACTCGTCAAGGATTCGCCAAAAGGATCCAACGCGGCGGTCGCATGGTATCGGCTTGGGCAGCTTCGCCAGGGCGCCGGTCGCGAGGACGACGCGATCGAAGCCTACCAGCGATCCGTCCAGACCGATCCGAAGGGATCGCGTTCAGTATGGGCGATGCTTGCCGTCGGCTGGTGCCACGAGGCGCGGGGACGGATTCCCGAGGCGATCGCCGCCTGGAGCGGACTCTTGGAGTCGCGGCCCGAATCGAAGGCGGCGCTCTCCGCTCGGCTCGCCCGCGCGGATGCACGGCAGCGTTCCGGCGACCTCGAGGGGGGGCTGGCGGATGCGAGGGCGGTCGTCGCGACGAGTACGGAAACGGCCGAGCGTCTGGATGCAGAGGCGGTCTCGGAGGCAAGGCTCGTCGAGGGGTTGTGCTTGGCGGGGCTCGGTCGCAACGAGGAGGCGGCTCGCGTGCTCTTCCAACTACTCAAGGAGCAGCCCGGCTTTCGGGCGGCGGATCGTGCCCTCTACGAACTCGGCGTGGTCGAAGCGCTCGCGGGGCGAACGGTGGAGTCACGAAAGGCCTTTGCCGCACTTCACAAGCATTTTCCCGAAAGTCGCCATGTGGCCGACGCCTGGCTGGAACTTGGTGAATCACACTGGGAGGCCAAGGAATGGGAGGAGGCCGCCAAGTGCTACCGTTCGGCCATCGACGCGACTGCGACGAACACTCGTAAGGATGGTGGGTCGCAATCGCGCGTCGAGCAGGCCAGGCACAAACTCGGCTGGACACACGTGGTGCGTGGGGACGCAGCTGCTGCCTCCAAGGTCTTCGCCGATCAGTTACGGGATGCGCCCGATGGACCGCTCTCGTCGGATGGCCGCGCCATGCTCGGCGACGCCTTGCTCACCGAGGGGCGTCCGCAGGACGCGGTGGCACCTCTCACGTCGGCGATCAAGGATCCGGCACGTCTTTCGTCGCCAGCCATCGTGGGACTCGCCTTCGTGCGAGCCAGCGAAGCGGAGGCCGCGCTTGGGCACTGGCAGCAGAGCCTCGAGATCGCCGAGCGGTTGATCCGCGGTTTTCCCGATTCGCCGCGCATCGATGAAGGTCGGTACGCAGCCGCCTGGGCCATGCAAAACCTTGGACGACTCGACGAGGCGATCGAAGGCTATCGCAGGATCGCCGACGCATCGAGGACACCCCTCGCCGCACGCGCCCGGCTGATGGAGGGGGAGTCGCTCTTCGAGCAGAAGCGGCACGGTGACGCCGTGAAGGCGTTCTTCAAGGTGGCGTACGGATTCGGCGAGGCGGCTGCACCAGTCGCCTACCATCCGTGGCAGGCTCAGGCCACCTTCGAGGCGGCGAGATGCTTCGAGGTTCTCGGCAAGCTCGACCAGGCGTCATCGCTCTATGCTGAACTGCTCGATCGTTACCCCGATGCGCAGCCTGTGCAGGCCGCTCGCAAGCGCCTGACCGCCCTCGGCAAGTCGGTCGCCACCCCGGAGGCCCGCTGATGGATGGGCTCGCAGCGGTTTCCGACAAGGCCCAGACGCTCTGGGAGCTGTTCCTGGCCGGGGGCATCATGATGTGGCCGATCGTGGCCATGTCGCTGGTGGTCGTCACCTTCGGTATCGAGCGGCTTTGGGCCCTGCGGAGCAGTCGATTCATGCCGCGGCCGCTCCGAGATGGATTCGGTCCGCTTCTGGTTCCGGGTGCCTTCGACGGCCGAAAGGCCATCGCGCTTTGCGAGGCGAATCCGAGCGTGGCTGCGACCGTCGTTCGAGCGATGCTGGTCAAGGGTGGTCGGCCGCTTCCCGAGATCGAGCGGGTCGCGGAGGTCACGAAGAATCGGGAAGCCGACCTGCTCTACGCGAACGTGCGGCCGATCGGTTTGGCGGTGACGGTGACCCCGCTCATCGGACTGCTCGGCACGGTCCAGGGCATGATCATCGCGTTCTACACGACGGCCAATCTCGAGGCGGGGGCGAATCGTGCGGCGGAACTTGCCCAGGGCATCTACGTCGCCCTCATCACCACCTTCGCAGGACTGTGCGTGGCCATCCCAGCTGCGATCGTCGCACATTACCTCGAGGGAAGGATCCTGCAGGGATTCCGGGAGGTTGACCGGCTCGCAGATCGGATGCTCCCGCGGCTCGAGCGGTACGAGGGCCGCGGCCGATCAGCGGCGGCCGAGGCCGCCAGCCGCAGGTCGGGCGATCAATCGAAGGGGGAATCCGGCCATGCTTCAGCTCGGCACACGGGAGGATCGGCAGGTCGGGAATCCGCCGCGATCCGTCTGGCCGGAACAGAGATCGAACTCGACGAATCGATCGTAGTGGATCCGAGCGAGTCCTGAACGTCGTCGGCGTCGTTGTAGGTATCCAGCTATGAGTGTGTCGATCAACAAGGGAAGACTCGGACATGGGCTCGAGATGACGCCCATGATCGATGTCGTCTTTCTGTTGATGATCTTCTTTCTGGTGGCCAGCAAACTCGACGAGGACGACCGTTCGATCGAGGTCGTGCTCCCCCAGGCGGCGGCTGCCAAACCGCTCACCAGCCGACCTCGGGAATTCGTGATCAACATCGACCGCGACGGGAACATCTTCGCCGGCGCCACGCCGGTATCGCTCGATGACCTGGCCGTCCTGTTGCGGCAGTCCGCCTCCGACACTCCGCAGGGCCAGACCGTGATCGTTCGTGCCGATGAGGAGACGGCCCACAAGTTCGTCGTGGCCGTGATGGATGCCTGCGTGCAGTCCGGTATCGAGGACTACCAGGTGCAGTCGGCACAGGAGCCCTGACATGGATGGCGATCCATCACCGCCGTCACGTCGACCACCTTCCCGACGGGATGGTTCGGGTCGACCGAGATCGGGTTCCAGCCGAAAGCGCCGCCGGGCGTGGCGGGCCCTGGCGCTGGCCGCGCTGCTGAGCGTGATCCTTCACGCATCGCTCGTCCGAGGCCTCGCGGAGTGGCGGTGGATCGCCGGACCTGATCAGGCGGCCG
>JBJTBB010000261.1:0-3796 GCA_046091125.1 Planctomycetaceae bacterium | reverse complement strand
CGAACTTGTGGTCGTGACAGCGCGCGCAGTTGAGCGTCAAGCCGAGGAAGGCCTGGCCGAGCGTGCCAAGCACCTCCTCCAGTTCGTCCTGGCGGGCAAGTTGCTTCATGCGTTCGCTCCCGCCGACGACCGTGTTGTGCGCGCCGGCCACCCAGAACCCCGTGGCGGCGATGCCCTCGAACCCGCCCGGCTCGAGGTCACCGATGAGTTGCATCCGTACGAAGCGGTCATAGGGCATGTCGGCGTTCAACGCATCGATGACCCAGTCCCGATACGGCCAGGCATTTTCACGTGCGAAATTCCTTTCGAAACCGTCGCTCTCCCCGAATCGGACGACGTCCAGCCAGTGCCGGCCCCAGCGCTCGCCGTATGAGGGTGAGGCGAGCAGGTCGTCGACCAGCCTCGCGTAAGCCTCGTCGGTGGGGTCGGAGACGAAGGCATCGACCCTGTCCGGATCGGGTGGCAGGCCGACGAGATCGAATGCAACTCGCCTCGCGAGGGTGCGCGGATCAGCCTGCGCAGCCGGCTCGAGACCGGCTTCGACCATCGCGTCGAGAATGAATGCGTCGATGGGCCCACGGGCCCAATCCTCGTGCCCGCTTGCGGGATCCGGCTTTGGCGGGGTCGGTGAAGCGAGTGGCGCAAGTGACCAGAAGTCTCGACCGGCCCTCGTGTCCGTTGTCGCGGAGAAGAAATCGAGCGGTCCGCCCTGCCAAACCGCGCCCAACGTGATCCAGTTCGTGAGCGCCTGCCTTTCAGCTGTCGAGAGCGCCTCGCGCGGGGGCATCTCGCCAGATTCAATCCGCTCGAGCAATAGGCTCTGAGAAGGACGCTCAGCGTCGATGGCGGCGCCGCTATCGCCTCCCCTTCGAATCGAGGAAGGGCTGGTGAGTGACAGCCCACCCTCTGGATTCTCGCCCGAGTGGCACTCGAGGCAACGTCGAACGAGGATGGGCGCAACGTCGCCGGCAAAATCGACACCCATCGGCTCCATCGCCGGTGACTCCATCGGCATCAGGAGACTGGCCCCGATCAAGCTGCCGAGCCATCGGCGAGTGCTGTTGATGAACGGGAGCGGGTGGCCGACCGACCGTCGCGTTGATCTCGAATGCCGCTCGACCGTGCTTCGCGCAATTGATGATTGAGCCATCCGTGCACCTGAGCGGTCGGCGGGCAAAGACTCGCGAGTCGACAATCGATCGACCCTTATGTCTGGCAGTCACCGATTCTGAGGAACCGCCACCAGAATCGTAATATGACCTTGCGGCGAGGCATCATAGCGTGGGGGACAGTGCAGTTTACGGGCGACGGCTCCAGGCTGAGCGAATCTTCGAAACCGTTACACGCGGAACCGGGCCGGTGAAAACAGCCTAAACAGCCTTATTCATCCGATTCTTGGATTTTCCGATTCCCGCCAGCCGTTGGAGCCGATACCTTTTCGGCAGACTTGTTTGAAGCTCGGCGTGGTCCTCAGGGGATTCCCATCTTGACCAACGTCGCCCGCCAGGAATCCTCAGTCGCGGGCACCGTTCATTGGGAGTATCTCGGGCCGATCGCCACGGTCCATGTGCTGGCCTGCCTCGCGATCGTTCCGTGGTGCTTCACGTGGTCCGGTCTCTGGCTCGCACTCGTGGGCATCCTGGTGTTCGGCACCCTGGGAATCAATCTCTGTTACCACCGGCTCCTCGCACATCGGAGCCTCGTCGTGCCATCGTGGCTCGAGCGATCACTCGCCACGATCGCTCTGTGCTCGCTGGAGGACACCCCCGGTCGATGGGTCGCCAACCATCGACTGCATCACCGCCATTCCGACGAGGAACCCGATCCGCACTCACCGCGTGATGGCATTGTCTGGGCCCACATGGGGTGGCTCTTTCAACGAGCCCCGCAGCGGCGGACGTGGTCCTTTCTCGAGAAGTACGCCAGAGACATTCTCGCCGACGATTACTACCGTTGGCTCGAACGGAACCCCTGGACGATCATCCTGATCTATTCCATTCACACGGCGATCTACGGTACGGCCGGACTGCTCCTGGGTCGTCTCTCAGGCGGTGACTGGTGGCATGGTCTGCGACTGGCTACGAGTTGGGTCGTGTGGGGTGCTTTCGTGCGGACCGTGCTCGTGTGGCACATCACATGGAGTGTCAACTCCCTCACGCACCTCTTCGGCTATCGCACATACGAGACCGATGAAGACAGCCGCAATAACTGGCTCGTCGGCCTGGTGGCGATGGGCGAAGGATGGCACAACAACCATCATCACGATCCCGCCAGTGCGAGCGTACAACACCGCTGGTGGGAGATCGACGTGACGTATTACGTCATTGTGCTGCTGGAGAGAGTCGGTCTCGCGCGGGATGTCATTCAGCCAAGGCACGTCCGTCAGCGTTCTTCCTCCGCGGTGGAGCTTCGCCGGGCAGGATGATGGTGGAGTCGGGTTTGGGAGCTGACATGTGGCTCTTCATCACATGGATCACCCCGGACCTGCCATCGACGGCAGGGGTGGACGTTGCCGCGTCGAAGCGTTATTGCAGTCTGGCGAAATCGATGGTAAGGTTCTTGTATCGGAATCGATGAAGGCGGGCAGGGCGAACTAAACCTCGCCTGACGCCGCGATCGCATCTCTCGAAGCGACGGATCTTCACCGCGGAATTTTCTTGCGGGTATTCGAAGGTCGCGAGTCGCTTGGCAGGCGGTGATCCATCGTGGATTTGCCGCGCCATCGTGGTGCTGCCTCCGCTTCCGCGCTCCCCGTCTAGCATCTCTTTGAAGCAGGTTATTTCCATGTCAACGTTTGACGATCTAGGTCTCTCCGCCCCGGTGCTTCGCAGTCTCGCCGCACAGGGATACTCCATACCCACACCCATCCAGTCCAAGGCGATCCCCGAGATCCTCGCGGGCCGCGATCTCTTTGGCTGTGCCCAGACAGGAACAGGAAAGACGGCAGCTTTCGCCCTTCCGCTGATCGAGCGGATGCTCGCCGCACCCCAGCTGCGGTCGCCTGGCCGCTGCCGGACCCTTGTGCTCGCGCCTACGCGTGAGCTGGCCGGCCAGATTCATGACAGCTTTCGGGCCTACGGACGCCATGCCGGGCTGACGAGCGTGGTGGTGTACGGCGGCGTGGGGCAGCGTCCGCAAGCGGAAAAACTCCGCCGCGGTACGGACGTGCTCGTCGCGACACCGGGTCGTCTTCTCGATCTCGTCGGTCAGCGTCTCGCCGACATCCGAGGAGTGGAGTATCTCGTGCTCGACGAGGCCGACCGGATGCTCGACATGGGATTCATCCATGACGTGCGACGAATCGTCGCACTGCTTCCCCGCGAGCGACAGACGCTGTTCTTCTCGGCTACTCTTCCCGACGAGGTGCGAGGGCTCGCTCATTCCATGCTCCGCGATCCCCTCGAGGTGAAAACCGCACCTCAGGCGACGCCAGTGGAAACGGTCGAACAGTCGGTCGTTCATGTCACCAAGGGCGAGAAGCGGATGGCTCTGGTGTCGCTGCTACGCAGCGAACCGATGGATCGCGTGATCGTCTTCACGCGCACCAAGCATGGTGCGGACAAGCTGCAGCGGGATCTCAGCCGCGCAGGCATCGATGCGGCGGCGATCCACGGCAACAAGTCGCAAAACCAGCGGGAGCGCACGCTCGCAGCGTTCAAGGCCCCGCGGCCGCCGGTTCTCATTGCCACCGACATCGCCGCCGCATCGATGCCTGCGCGGCTGAGATCCCGCTGCAGCTTGTCCGCACCATGCTTGGTGCGCGTGAAGACGATCACGCGATCCATCGGTTCGCTGC
>JBJTBB010000260.1:0-3253 GCA_046091125.1 Planctomycetaceae bacterium | reverse complement strand
CCTCTGCGGCCCGCATGGCCGCCCGTTCGATCCGCTGCGGCAGGGCCGCCGTGATCGCATCCAGTTCCCCACGGCGATCGACAAGGGATGCGAGACAGCCTTCGACCCACTCATGCTGTCGCAGGGCCTCTTCCAAGGCCGCGACGCCACGAAAGTAGTGCTGGAGTTCGGGGCGCGACGCGTCGAGGGTCGTCTCGAGCAGACGGGCGACCCTCGCCCTGCCCTCCTCCGCCTTTTCGAGATTGTTCGCGACGTCCTGCCAGCTCTCGGAGGCAAACGTGCGGTCGAGATGTTCGAGGGCGGATCGGCCGGTCAAGTAGCGATCGTCGAGTGCCTTGAGACGGGCCTGTGTGGCCGGAAGAAGGTCATCGATCCGCTTCCTTGCGGCGATCACGCTCTCGAGCATCGCATCGGACTCACCGGAGAGTCGTTCGGACTCGAAGAGCTGCAACCGAGCCCGATCGATGTCACCGGCATCCAGTAGATCTCGGGCCGTGGCGACGCACGCCGAGGCCGGCTCCAAAAGCGCCGACGGATCCGCGCCGGGCTCGACGAGCAGCCAACCCTCCGACCGTCTGGCGAGGATCCGGTTGGCGATCCGCATGCGCTCCGACTCCGCATGCTCGGCGCGGTCCGTGGCCTCCTCGACATCGGCGATTCGATCGGCGATCTCACCAAGCTGCTGCTTCGCTGATTCGAGCCTGCCGCTGGCGGCGACGGGATCGGACTCGATCTCGACATGCCCGCTCGCCTCGCTCGCCGTGGACGCGGCCGCGAGGGCGCGACGCACCTGCGACAATGGTTCCTGAAACGCGGCGGCGGAACGGCCTCGAACGGCCAGTGCAGCGGCCCGTTCCTCGAAGGACCGCACGGCCTGAGTGAGTTCGACCGAGAGACGGCGGGCTCGTTCGTGGGCGTTCTCCAACGCATCCAGTGGTCGTCGGCACTCCGCGGCTACGTCCGCCAGCGGCGGTCGGGCATCAGCCGAATCGAGCAGTGTGATCGCCTCTTGTGCCCTCGCGGTACCGAGGAACCACTCCGCATCGATCCGCGACTGCGCCTGCTCCCAGACATCCATCAGTGTCAGCCATCGCTCTCGATAGCGACGGATGGCCTGCTGCACGCCGTCATAGGAGGACTGCGTGAGCCCCTGCATCGGCGTCGCGAAGTCGGCATCCGCATGTGGCAGCATCCGGTGCCGCTCCTGTTCGGAGTCGAGCAGTTCGGAGAGGGCGACGACTTCAGCCTTGAAGGCCGCCAGCTTCCTGCGGGCGTTGAGAAGCCTCTGATCGTGTCGCACCCGCTGCATGAGCACGGCTCCAAGACAGGTCAGGCCTCCCAATACGGCCGCACCGATCGGCAGCGTCCGTGTTCGAAAAACGATTGACGCCTCCCGACGTGCCGTTGCCGCGTCACGCCGATCACGAATCCAGTGCTCCGTGGCCGACACCAGATCGCGACGTCCTCCGGCGGTGTCACCGGAAGCCGCGCGGGGTTTGAAGACCGTCTCGATCAGTTCATGACGAATGGCCTGAGGGTCGAGGCCGTCCTGCGTGTCGAGCGACCAGGGCACCCGCATGGCCAGCCCCTTGCCTTCGACGTCGAGCAGGATGCCGACGTCACGATCAGGG
Organism: Planctomycetaceae bacterium; assembly: GCA_046091125.1. Taxonomy (GTDB): domain Bacteria; phylum Planctomycetota; class Planctomycetia; order Pirellulales; family UBA1268; genus UBA4655. The sequence goes on along the minus strand of JBJTBB010000260.1, from coordinate 1,622 downwards.
TCGAATCGGCTGGACTCGGGGATGTCCGGCGAGGAGAGCCTTCCGATCAGGTCGTCGAGAGCGACGCCGGCGGAGTTGGCCCGCCCGCTGTCCCGCGCCACGAACACCCGGTAGGCGCGGCCGGAAGACGACGACGCCCGATCAACCGCCTCACGCACGATGTCGAACGTATCCGGAATCCCTTCGACCGTGACCGTTCCCTGCCGGGCATCACGTGAGCCAAACTCGCCGTGCTCCGTCCCAAGCGCCGACGGCTGCCCCCGGCAGAGAATCATGATCAAAGAGGACTGCGCGATGAGGCGAATGGCCCATGGAGCCATGGGAATCTTGGTCGTCATCTGCGTCTCCGTGATGGTCGGGAGTGATCAGGTAGGCGTGGGAGCGGCGGACGACGGCCCCTGGGTGACCGACACCAGTTGGGCAAGCCGGACTGAAGCCAAAGCAGGATCGTCGCCGCTCTCCGAAAGGACGCGTTTGGCCACATGGCACTGGACGACGTGCTGACCGACGGTGGCTGCGGGCGGTTCGGTCGTGCGGCAGACATCCTCGACGAGCGGACATCGTGGGTGGAATCGGCATCCGGCCGGCGGCCGCGCAGGACTCGGGACGTCGCCGGGCAGGATGATCCGCGACCGGCGCCGGGATGGTTCCACGCTCGGCACTGCCGAGAAGAGGGCGAGTGTGTAGGGATGCAGAGGCGAATCGTAGAGACCGCGGGCATCAGCCAGTTCCACGATGCGGCCGAGGTACATCACGGCGACCCGTTCCGACAGGTACTCGACGACGGAGAGGTCGTGCGAAATGAACAGATAGGTCAGCCCCAGATCTCGGCGCAGATCGGAGAGCAGATTCACGACCTGTGCCTGGATCGAAACGTCGAGCGCGGAGACCGGCTCGTCCAGGACAACGAACTCTGGCTCGAGAATGAGGGCCCTCGCGATCGCGATGCGTTGCCGCTGGCCCCCGGAGAACTCGTGCGGATAGCGATCGAGGCTCGTCGCGGGCATGCCAGTGCGGTCGAGCGCGTCGAGGAGCCTTCTGGAACGGGCGGCCGCGTCCCCCATCCGGTGGATGACGAGTCCTTCCTCGAGGATCGATCTCACGGTGAGCCGAGGGTTGAGTGATCCGTAGGGATCCTGGAAGACGATCTGTGCGCGACGGCGCATGGCCCGCATCTCCCGCGACCCGAGGGACGTGAGATCGACGCCCCCGAGCCGGACGCTCCCGTCGGTGGGCTCGACAAGTCTCAGAATCGCCCGTCCGGTGGTGGTCGTGCCGCAGCCGCTCTCTCCTACGAGACCGAGCGTCTCCCCCTTGGAGATCTGAAAGCTCACGCCATCGACGGCGCGCACTGCACCGACCGCTCGTCGCAGGATGCCCCGACGAATCGGAAAATGGACCGCGAGTCGATCGACATCGAGGAACGTTTCAGCCATGGCCACGCATCGTACCGACCGGAGGGCCGACCGACTCCCAGTAGTGGCACCGCACGAAGTGCCCCGGTCTGGCCTCCAGCAGTTCGGGCGGGTCGTGATCGCAGGCGAGACCGGCCGCTGCGCCAGGCCCCCCTTGTGCCCCGGGTGTTTTCAGCCGGGCATGTCCGCAGCGGGGATGAAACCGGC
>JBJTBB010000259.1:0-27360 GCA_046091125.1 Planctomycetaceae bacterium | reverse complement strand
CAACAACTGCAAGGGCAAGGCCGAGGCGGCCTCCGGCGACGCGCAGTTGGCACTCGTTTTCGGCGACATTTCGAAGGGTTTCGAGCCCAAGAAGAAGTGACCTAGGATCGCATTGGCGACCTCACGCATACTCCGTCCGGGAGTTGATTCTCCCGGACGGAGTTTTTCATGCGCATCTTCCTTTCGGCCGGCGAGCCCTCCGGCGACCACCACGCGGCCGCTCTGGTCAGCGAATTGCGTCGACTCGAGCCTTCGGTCGAGTGCGTGGGGCTCGGTGGCCCCCACATGCAGGCCGCCGGTTGTATCCTGCTTGCGGATCTGACGGTTCTTGCCGTGATGTGGTTCCTGCGGGTGATCGCGAGCCTGCATCGCTTCGTCGAACTCGCACGGCTTGCGGAGCGGAGCTTTCTCGACGCGCGTCCGGACGTTCTCGTACTCGTCGACTTTCCGGGGTTCCACTGGTGGCTGGCATGGAGGGCGAAACGTCACGGGATCCCCGTAGTTTTCTACTGTCCGCCGCAGATTTGGGCCTGGGCTAGTTGGCGGGTGCACAAGATGCGCCGGCTCGTCGACCGCGTTCTTTCCCCGCTTCCATTCGAGCATGAATGGTTTCGGGCGCACGGCATCGACTCGACGCTCGTGGGGCATCCGTTCTTCGATGGCGTCGCCACGAGCGTCAGGGATGAACCCCGTGACGGTCCCGCGTCGCATCCGTTGCTGCTGCTGCTGCCGGGCTCACGCAGCCAGGAGATCGAGTCAAACCTCTCATCGCTGCTGGCGTCGGCCGAGATCGTGAGACGAACCATTCCGGAGGTCCGGATCGTGGTGGCGTGCCTCCACGATCGCCATGCCGCCGTGACCCGGGCGGCGATGGAGGCTCGGGGGCTGACGGCGGAGGTCACGGCAGGCGAGGCCTCACGGCTGATCCGTCGTGCCGACGTCGCGATCTCGGTGAGTGGCTCGGTGTCACTCGAACTTCTCGATGCGCGAGTGCCCACGGTGATCGTCTATCGCATCAGCGGTTTCGCGTACGTGGTTCAGAGCTTCTTAAGACACGCCCGATTCATCACCCTCGTCAATCTCCTGGCCGTCGATCAACCCATCCAGCCGGTCCGGAGACGGCTGGTGCCGCCGAGCAGGGTGGATCCATCGGATCCCGCGGCCGTCTACCCCGAGTATCTGTGCGTACAGGATCCAGCGGAGCAGGTGGCCGGTCACGTGGTGGAGTGGCTCAGTGTTCCGGAGTCACTGCGGCTCGCGAGGGAACGGATCGACCAGGTCGCCTGTCGGGTCGCCACGCCAGGGGCGGGGCGACGTGCGGCCGAGTCGGTACTGGAGACCGCACGGTCGCACGCCAAAACCGATAACGGTGGATATGAGGCCAGGAACGATCGCCTCCAACGATCGGCCGCCTGAGGAAATCGCATACACTTGCGACGTTTTCCCAGGGTCATACGCACGCCATGCTGCTCGCAGAGCCGCAGCCCACACCCGCCGACCTTCACTTTTCACTGGCCGATGTGCCGGTGCGCGTGTCCGCCTGGTTCTGGGCTGGAGCCGCTCTGCTGGGATGGGGCCAATGCCAATCCCTTTCCGGCGGTGATCAACGGGAATTGCTGCGGCTGCTGGTAGCCTGGACGGCGGTGGTGTTTGTATCGATTCTGGTGCACGAGGTTGGCCACGCCCTGGCCTGGAAGGCCTTTGGCAGACCCGCACGGATCGTCCTGTACCACCTTGGCGGGCTCACCACGAGCCAGAACTGGGGCCGCCGCAACCTTTCAGCCGGGCGACAGGTGGCCGTCTCGGCTGCCGGGCCTCTGATGCAGTTGTCACTGGCGGCGGCGATCGTCATCGTTCTCCGGTTGGGTGGATACGAGGCACCATTTCCGATCGAGTCGGTCGCATTGACGCTCGGGCTCTACGACGGACGTCTCATTCCGTCACCGTTGATCGAAACGATCATCGAGTTCGCCCTTTCAGTGAACGTGTTCTGGCCCCTGCTCAACCTGTTGCCGGTGCCACCCCTCGACGGCGGTCAGATCGTGCGCGAAGGACTCGTTTGGGTCGGTGTTCCGTCGGCGAACCGGACCGCACTGGTGATCGGAGCGGCCTGCGGTTGCCTGGTTGGGCTCTGGGGTATCACGTCCGGCCAGACATACCTCGCGATGCTGTTCTTCATGCTCGCCGCCTCGTGCATCCAGGGACTCGGCCGCTAGGCCTCCCGCCATGGAACGTGGTCACACGTCGGAATCCGCCGTCGAACCGTCACCGATGCTGATCGCGATCGGAGCGAGCAATCTTTCGCGAGGATTGCCGCATCTGGTGGCGACCGTTCGCGGGAGGAGGTTGGGAGCGGCCGACTGGTTCATAGCGGCCGGTCACGGCCGCTCGTACGGGGCCAACAGCCGTGTCTGGATGCGTCGGTTGCCGTCGATCCTCTGGTGTGGTCTGTGGCGCGGCATCGAGCGAGGTTTCTCCGTGAGGGACCGTCCGATGGCCAGGGCGATCATCACCGACATCGGCAACGACCTCCTGTATGGCTTCGACGTCGACCAGGTCGCCTCGTGGGTCGAGGAGTGCCTCCGCCGGCTCACCGCGTTGGGCATCCAGTCCGTGGTGACACGGCTTCCAATGGCGAGCATTCGGAGTGTGAGCCGACTGCAATACGCCGCGCTTCGCACGTTGTACGTGCCCGGTTGCCGGATGGGCCTCGAAGAACTTCTTCTTCGTGCCGAGTCGCTCGATCGTCGTGTCGTGGAGATCGCCACCGCCTACGGCCGTCCGGTTATCGAACAGCCGGGCGATTGGTACGGACTCGACGCGATCCATGTCCGCCGCCGATGGCTTCCGGCACTCTGGAGCCGCGTGGCCAACGCCTGGGTGCTCGGCGACGGACGCCCCGTGCGCCGGCCGCTGGATCGAGTGCGTCTGGGGCTTTCTGCGGCGGAGGTGCGGTCGCTCGGTGGATTCGTCCGCTTGACGGCGCAGCCTGCCGTCCATCTCGACGGGCACAGTCGGATGTCGTTTTTTTGAGAGGGGCCGGTCACCCACCAGCATCGAAACGAATCGGCGATGCTCGGTGCCTAGAGCACAGGAAGGCTCGGCAGGGGGGGGCGACTGGCTACCGAAGCAGCCAGTCCAGTGACCAGTCGCTCGCAGATTGCCTCGAGATACGGACGGGTGGCGGGGTCGTCGTAATTCGCCGAGGATCTGCCGGCGTCGCCATGTTCCCGGATCGGGATTTGGATCGGGACCTCGCCGAGGAAGCGAATGTCGAAAACGGCCGCCGTTCTTTTCGCCCCGCCCGTTCCGAAGATGTCGTACCGCTTGCCCGTGTCGGGACAGGCAAAATAGCTCATGTTCTCGACCATGCCCAGGAGCGGGATGTTCACTTTTCGAAACATCGCGATCGCCTTCATGGCATCGAGCAGGGCCACGTCCTGCGGAGTACAGACGACCACGGCGCCGGTGAGCGGTAGGACCTGGGACAGCGACAGCGCGATGTCGCCGGTGCCCGGAGGCATGTCGATCACGAGGTAGTCGAGTGGCCCCCAGGCGGTGTCGCGGAGCATCTGCGTGATGGCGCCGTGCAGCATGGGACCCCGCCAGACGACGGCCTCTCCCGGAGGAACCATGAACCCCATCGACATTACCGGAAGCAACGCGGAGCCGCTGCCAGCTCGATCGATCGAGAGCCGTACCGGGACGATCTTCCCGTCCTCGATCTGGGGCCGGCCGGAAAGCCCGAGCAGATGAGGAACGCTCGGTCCGTAGACGTCCGCGTCCAGCAGTCCCGTGCGACTGCCCGCTCGGGCCAGTCCGATCGCGATGGCGGTGGCGATCGTGCTCTTTCCCACGCCGCCCTTTCCACTTCCGACGGCGATCACCGTCTTGGCCTCGAGTCCGATCTGGCCGAGTTTCGGAGGGGCACGATCGAAAACCTCCACGACGACCTCCACGGCCACTGTCGGAAAGCGGGCGCGAAGCAGTTCTTCGACCCTGCCGGACACGACCCGCCAAAGCATCGACGAATGGGTCGTGAGTCCAAGCACGACCCGGATCGTACCGTCGTGTGAAAGGTCGATTGAGCGGATCTGGCCGGTTTCTCCAATGGGGCGTCCAGTCTCGGGATCGGCGAGATCCCCGATGGCGACCTCGATGGCGCGTCGGTCGGGCGCGGTCATGACCCGCTCCCGGCAAGGTCTGCGCCCGCGGTGGTCGCGGGCGGTTCAACCGAAGGCGCGACAGCCGCCGCCCCGGCCTGACTCGAAGACTCGAACAGGCGGCCTGGAGCCACGGTCAAACCGATGACCGCCGCCAGTGCGGCGAGCATGGCCAAGCCCGCTGACAAGCCTCCGTCGGCCTGGACGCCGCGGTCATTGGGCCGGAAGTACATCGCCGAGATGATCCGCAGGTAGTAGGCGGCTGCGATCGCGGCATTGGCCACGAGCACCACCGTCAGTGAGATGAACCAGGCCCGCTTTGATCCCAGCCCGCCTGCGCCACTCCAGTCGATCTCAAGCGAGGAGAACACGAGCGACAGTTTTCCCCAGAATCCCGGCAGGGGGGGAATGCCGGCCAAGCTCAGGAGGAAGAGGGCGAGTGCGAAGGCGACGACCGGATTGGTGGCGGCCAGGCCATCCAGATCGGAGACGTTCGCGACCTCCTCCCTGGCAGGCCTCGGGTTGGCGGCGGTCCAGAGTGGCCAACGATGGCCCAGATAGGTGATGCCGGCGAACACGCCTGCCGTCGCGAGCATGTAGGTTGCGAGGTAGAAAAGCGAGGCTGCGGCACCATCGAGGACAGCCCAGTTTCCCCGCGATGATGGCTCGCCGTTGCCCGAGGCATCGGCGGCCGCGGCCGCGGCGACGCCCACCAGCAGATAGCCGGCATGCGCGATAGACGAACAGGCCAGAAGCCGTCGGAGGTTCGACTGCATGAGCGCCATGACGTTTCCGACGGTCATCGTCAACGCCGCAAGGATCGCGGTCATCTGCCAGAACAGCCCTTCCCAGGCATAGGCCACACCGCCGGACGTTCCGGGACCCGTTGCGAGCGACACCAGCCGGATGAGCACGACGATGCCCGCCAGTTTCGGAAGCGTGGAGAGTAGGCCGGCCATGGGCGTGCTCGTGCCCTCGTAGACGTCGGGAGCGTAAAAGTGCATGGGCACCGCAGCCATGCGGAAGGCCGCGCCTGCCAGGCCCATACCGATCGCCACGGGCAGCATCGCGGCGGCCAGGGGAGCCGCCCCGTCGTCCCTCAGCCGCTCGCCGATCGTCGAGAGGGCCGTCGAGCCACCGATCCCGTAGAGGCATACGAGTGAGTAGAGAAAGAAGGCGGATGCCAGCAGCGAGAGGAAGAAATACTTCATCGACGCTTCCTGACCCCGCGGGGCCGTGCGGGCCAGCCCCAGCAGTACGTACGTGGGCACGGAGACCAGCTCCAGTCCGATGAACAGCAGCGCGATATCCTGCGCCGCCCCCACCAGTGAAAGGCCTGCGAGCAGTACGAGGAACGTGGCCGCCTCCTCGCAGGTTCCCAGCCGCTTCACGGAAGGTGGGCGGACGTCACCTGCGAGAGCCAGGGCTACGAGTCCACCGATCGAAAGCACCGCCAGTCGCACCCACGAGGCAAACGGGTCGATCACCACGACCGGATCGACATGTCCCTTGCCGCTGGCAGACAGGGAAAGAGCCATCGCGATGGCTACGACGGCGAGCGTCCATCCCGCACGCCAGCCGGCGAATGGACCGGCCAGGAAGATCGCGACCGCCGCGGCGACGAGAACGATCTCCGGCAGGAGCGCAGAGAGCGTGTCGGAAGAGATCATCGATAGCTCCGATGGACGAGTGGGACGGGCGTTTTGCCGCGCTCGGCCTCGATGCGTTTCGCGAAGGATTCGCAACCTGCGTCAGTGGCCCGACGGACTGCTGGTGCGACGGGCCGCAGGAACGTCGAGGGAAACAGGCCGATCCAAAGCACGAGGAACATCAGGGGCGCGATCGCCCCCCATTCGTGCCAGCGGAGATCCATCTTGACGGCATCGGGCGTCGCTTCAGCGTGGTGGCCGGAGTCGGTCGGCGAGTGGCCCGAATCCGAGGATACGGACCGTCCGAACAGCACGCGTTCCGCAGCCCACAGCATGTACCAAGCGCCGAGCACCACCCCAGTCACCGCCGCGACAGCCATCGTGAGGTAGGTCGCCGCGAGCATCGGCGGCGGAGCGGTCCATGCCCGCTGGAACGTCCCCGCAAGGATCAGGAACTCTCCGACGAACCCGTTGAGTCCCGGTAGCCCGACGGCCGAGAACGTGAAGACCATGAAGACCACCGCCAGCCATGGTGTCGACGAGGCAATTCCACCGAGGCGGGAGATGGACCGAGTGTGGTAGCGCTCGTAGATCATTCCAACCACGGCGAATAGACCCGCCGAGGAGAGTCCATGATTGATCAGCTGCAGATTCGCCCCCTCGATCGCGACGGGCTCGAGCGCGAAGAGTCCCATCACGCAGTAACCCATGTGACTCACGCTCGAGTAAGCGACGAGTCTCTTGAGATCCGTCTGCACGAGCGCCACGAGCGCGCCATAGAGGATGCCCACGACACCGAGTCCCACGAGCCATGGCGCCGCGGCCGCGGCGGCATCCGGGAGCATCGGCAGCGAGAATCGCAGGAACCCGTAGATTCCGATCTTCAGGAGGACTCCGGCCAGGTCGACGCTTCCGCCGGTGGGAGCTTCGACGTGAGCGAGCGGAAGCCATGTGTGGAAAGGGACGATCGGCACCTTCACGGCGAACCCGGCGAAGAGCGCGAGAAACACCCACATCTGCAGCCAGCCCGATTCGGCCGTCATCGGTAACGGATGGGCGGCCAGTCCGGCTGCGAGCGTCTCGATGTCGAAGGAGAGCGTGCCCGTGCGCGAGGCATTCCAGATCACGATGGTCAGCAGACCGAGGAACGACAGCACGCTGCCGGCAAGGGTGTAGAGAAAAAAAGTAACGGCGGCCCGACGGCGATCGTCGTGACCCCAGATGCCGATCAGGAAAAAGAGCGGCACGAGCGTGAATTCGAAGAACACGTAAAAGAGAATCACGTCACGTGCTGCGAACACACCGAGCATCGCAGCCTCGAGCACCAGCAGCATTATGTAGAACCCGACGGCCTTCTCCGTCACGGCCTCCCAACTGACGAGCACGGCGGTCAGCGATAAGAGGGCGGCCAGTGCGAACAGCCAGATGGACAGCCCGTCGAGCCCGATCGAGAGCCGGACATCGAGAACGCCGCCGCCGTCGCCCGTGCGATCGGGAGAGGTCACGAGCCATTCGGCGCTCGATACAGCCACGGCCTCGCCGGCTGCGAATTCAGGGCTTTCAAGGCAGCGTGTCACGAGCGTGCCCGCAAGGGCCAGCGTCACGAGTGTCGTCACCAGTGCGCTTTGCCGCACCGCCGAACGGCCGCCGGAGCCTGATAGCCAGGCAAGCACGGCACCGACCAGAGGCGAAACCAGCGTCAGGAGCAGATGGGTCGAGAGGGACAGCATGGTCGCAACACCGGGGTCAGCCCCTGAGCCTCCACGCAAGGGCCAGCACGATGAGAATCACACCAGCCGCGCCGGCGACCGCATACCGCTGGAGAAGGCCCGACTGCAGGCGGCGAACGATCGTGCCGACCACGACCGGAATGCCGGCCACAAGGTGAACCAGACCGTCCACGACGTGGCGATCGATTCGATCAGCCAGGGTCGCAAGCATGGCGAGTGGACGTACCACGAGGAGTCGATAGATCGGGTCGAACAGAAACCCTTGTGCAAAGAGCCAGCCGAAAGGACCGAGGAATCGTTCCATCTGGGGACCGTCGCTGCGGCGGCCAAAGTGACCCAGGGCCGCGACGGCGATCCCGACCGCGGCCGCCAGGGTGCCCTGGATCGCGATGTCGAAATGGAATGCATGCGGCACGGCGGTCGACGCAATCGAGGGCGCGGCGAAGGAGGGCGTTGCAGCGAGAAAATCGGCAAGCGCGTGGGTGGAGAAGAGCCACCATCCTGCGATGGCGGACGCCGCCGCGAGGATCAACAGGGGAAGCGTCATGACCCTGGGAGATTCGTGGGGACCGACGTGAGACGCCTGCCCATGCGAGGCATTCGGATCATGGGCGTCGGTTCCTCCATGGGAATGACCCCCGCCATGGCCATGGCCGTAAGCCTCATCCGGGACCCTTTCGGGGCCGGTGAAGGTCATGAAGACCGCCCGGAACGTGTAGAACGCGGTGAGCGCAGCCGTGGTGATCGCCATCCACCAGATGATCCGCCAGGTGGCTGGAGCATCGAGGGCATCGAGCGCCGTTATCTCGCCGACGGCAGGGGATGCGTGCGAGGTGAACCAGGCCCTTCCCATCGGCGATGACCCTACCGGTGACGATTCGTGGTGCTCGCCGTGTCCGGCCGGGTAAGACTTTTCGTGGACGGCGGCGAGGATTTCATCCTTGCTGAAAAAGCCAGCGAAGGGAGGCACTCCCGCGAGTGCGAACGCACCCACCAGGAAGGTCGCGGCGGTGATCGGCATCAGACGACGCAGACCCCCGAATCGTCGCATGTCGATCACGCCACCCATCGAGTGCATCACTGACCCTGCGCCCATGAAGAGCAGTGCCTTGAAAAAGGCATGCGTCACGAGATGGAAGATGGCGGCGGTGAAGCCCAGGAGCGTTCCGGTGCCGAGGCTCACGAACATGTAGCCGAGTTGGCTGATCGTCGAATAGGCGAGGACTCGCTTGAGATCATTTTGCACCGTGGCGACGAGCCCGGCGACGAGGGCCGTGATCCCGCCCACGAGTGAGACGGCCGCCAGTGCGCCCGGGCAGGGTGCGAAGAGCGGCGCGGAACGCGCAACGAGGTAGACCCCAGCGGTCACCATCGTGGCGGCATGGATGAGAGAGCTCGCGGGCGTGGGGCCCTCCATCGCATCGGGCAGCCAGACGTGCAGGGGCACCTGCGCACTCTTGCCACAGGCGGCAAGGAGCAGAAGGAGACAGATCGCCGCACCCACGGTGCCCGCCACGATGCCGCCCGCCGCACCCTCCTGCAGCCGCGCCGTGCCCAGCAGTCCCACCGCGGTGCCACCATCTGGCAGGGGGGAATCGTGGAAGTCGAGGGTGCCGTAGGTCGTCCAGATGAGAAACGCGGCGATGGCCAGGCCGAAGTCGCCTACCCGATTGACGAGAAAAGCCTTCTTCGCCGCTGCAGCGGCCGAGGGCTTGGCGAACCAGAAGCCGATCAAGAGGTAGCTGCAGGCTCCGACACCTTCCCAGAAGACATAGACGATCAGGAAGTTAGTGTCGCTCACGAGCATCGTCATCGCGAATACGAACAACGAAACCAGCGCGAAGAAGCGTGGATAGCCTGGGTCGCCGTGCATGTAGCCGATGGAATAGATGGCCACGAGCAGGCCGACGAACGTGACCACGGCGAGCATGCTGGCCGTGAGCGGGTCGAGCCTCAGTTGAATGGGGATCGAGAACGATAGCGGCCTGGCCGGATCGGCCGCCGATCGGGAGAGCGGCGAGGGGCCGGCCGCGTCGTCGATGGTCGCCCAGTTCCAGAGGGTGGTGATGTGCTCCACACCGCCGCCACTTCTCGATTCCGAGGCCGCCGACGAGTGGTCGTTCGCCATGGACGCGAGGATCAGAAGCGCCGCCAGGCAGCTTCCACCGAGTGTTACGAGAGCCGGCAGATGCGCCCGTGGTCCGAGCGTGCGTCCGAGCACGACCGAGGCCAGTGCCCCAAGGAGTGGCAGGACGACGACGATGATCTGTAGTGTCGAAAGGTCTGGCATCGGATGCGTGTGGGGATAGGGGGGTCGCCTCGATGACGAACGACCTCAGACGTGCTCCCGTTGGAGGACCGCCTCGGGGTCGCTCGGCGGCTCGACGCCGGCGGGAGTGAGTCGGGGCCAGGCGGGCGCCGCCGCGTCGACTTCCGGCAACGCGTGATCGATGACCTCGGGCAGGTCATGTTCGCGGAGGCCCTGCCAGGCCTGCGCATCGAGGCGACCAGTGGCGGCGAATGCCCGCAGCACGATCACACGCGCCACGGCAGCCTCGCAGGCGGCGCCGGTCCGCACGCGCACGACGAGCACATGACCACCGAAGTCCCCGTTAAAGCGACTCCAGGAGACCAGGCTCACCGAAACGCCCTGCAGCATCAGTTCCGCCGACAGGAACATCACAATCAGGTTCCGGCGGGCGAGCAGTCCCACCATGCCCACGGCGAACAGGATGGCGCCGACGAGCAGTCCGTCGTGCAGCAGTCCTTCACGGACGAAGTCGTTCACGGCGAGCAGTCCCGTCATATCGCATCCCTCCGGCCCGACCCGGACGCCGTGAGGCCGGCCGTTGCTTCCTCTCCGTGGGACACGACCGCGATGGCACCGATGAGCGCCACCAGCAGCAGCACTCCCGCCGCCTCGACGGCGATGAGATGGCGACCGAACAGTTCTCCCCCGAGCCTTGCGACGTGATTGGGTTCGAGCGGATCGACGGGTGAAGGAGCGGCAACCGCCGATTCACCTTGCACGGCAGCATCAGCGGCGGATGCGTTGACTGGGATGGAGAGACGGCCGATCGAGAGGGACAGGAGCCCGAGCAGGACCGCCCCCGCGATCGCGGACAGGAAGGGTTCGTTGGACACGCGGTCGTAGGGAGACAGCCCGGAGGGCTGGGCGAGCATCAGTACGAACAGGAACATCACCAGGATGGCACCTGCGTAGACGACAATCGTGGCCACACCGAGGAACTGGCCGCCAAGCACCAGCAGCACGCCCGACACGCCCGCCAACGAGAGAGCGAACCAGATCGCCGAATAGACCGGGGATCGGGTTGTGACCATGGCGGCACCGCCCACGACCGCCACCAGTGACACCACGAGAAACACGCTCTCTTCGCCGAGTCCGCCAAGCCTGCGACCGGCCATCGCGAATCCACCGAGCGCCACGAGTCCGGTCGTCAGCCCAAGCCACCGTCGCAGGCGGCTGTCCCGACCGTGGGGCAGCAGGAGCCAGAGGCACGCTGCGGTCGCGATCACGGCCGCTGCGAGCACGATCCCCGCCGGCAGGTTCAGCAGCAGTTTCGACACGGACCCGCTCACGTCGTTCCCCCGGTGTGGGCGGACGATCTCGATTTCATCGGCTCGGCATCCTTCGTCTTGTCGAACACGCTGAGGAGTTTCTCCTTGTCGAACACCATCTCCTCACGACTTTTGCCGGTCAGATCGAGCAGGCTCGTGAGTTCGATCGCATCGACCGGGCAGGCTTCCTCGCACATGCCGCAGAAGATGCATCGCAGTTCGTCGATCTGGAACGCCTCCGGGTATTTCTCCCGATCGGGCCACGGGCTTTCGGCGGCGACGATGTCGATGCAGTGGGCGGGACAGGCCGTCGCGCAGAGAAAGCAGGCGACGCACTTCACGCGGTCCTGTTCGTCACGATTCAGCCGATGCACGCCCCGGTAAATCAAAGGATTCCCGACGACGGGCCGCTGTTCCGGATAACTGACGGTCACCTTGGGACTCACCATGTGTCGGGCGGTTGTCGTGAGTCCCTGGATGAACAGCGGCAGGAAGAGGCGTTCCGTCAGCCCAAGCGGCCTCTCGTCAATCCAGGTCACGTCGGGATCGGTCGGTTTCATGGTCAGGCCTCCACCATCTCACGGCTCGCCGCGTGCTCGAGTTCAGCTTCCGCATCGAACGGCTGGGGCCGCCCCGGGGATCGGTTTGCGACGCCGCGGATGGGGCGGTTGTCGGTCCCCGAAGGCGTGAGGAGTCCCGCGGCTATCCAGCCGAGGAAGAACACGGCCCACGGCAGGAGCGTCGCACACCAGCCCGCCGCACCGCTTCCCAGTGCGGCTGCGAGTTGCGGACGGACTTCCTCGACGATCGCCACCATCACGAGGTTGGCCAGCCCGAGAGGCAGCATGACTTTCCAGGCGAGATTCATCAGTTGGTCGAAGCGAAACCTCGGCCAACTCCAGCGGACGAGCATGAAGAACACGATGACGGCAAGGACCTTCGCCGAGAACACTGCGAATCGCAGCAGGGCCATCCCCCAGCCGATGTCGTCGCCCTCACCCGTCAGGCCCCACAGGTGCCAGCCACCGAGAAACAGGATCACGATCAGAAATGCCGCGGTGATCATGTGGAGGAATTCCGCCACCAGGAACAACAGCAGCTTGATGCCCGAATACTCTGTGTGATAGCCGCCGACCAGCTCCTGCTCTGCCTCCGGTAGGTCGAAGGGCAGGCTCGCGGCCTCGGCGAAGCTCGCCACCAGAAACACCACGAACCCCAGCGGCTGGGCGAACGCGTACCAGGTGCCCGTTGCGGCCTGTGCGTTCATCACGACGTCGAGCTTGAGCGATCCGGCCGCCAGTACGACACCGAGCAGTCCCAGTCCCAGCGGGATCTCATACGCCACGAGCTGCGCGCTCGATCGCAGGCCCCCGAGAAAGCCATACTTGTTGTTGCTCGCCCAGCCCCCCAGCAGCACTCCATAGACCGCAATGCTTGAAAGCGCGAACACCCAGAGCACGCCGACGTCGAGTGACGGCGCCACTAGCAGCGGCACCGGGTCGGGGAGTCCGGGGATTCCCAGCGGAGGCAGGACGCTCCCGAATGGAATCGCGGCAAAGATCGCCAGCGATGCCGCGAGGATCATGAGCGGAGCGGCGGCGTAGAGAACACGATCGACGTGCGAGGGCGTGAAATCCTCCTTGAGAATGATCTTGAGGCCGTCGGCCAGCGGCTGACCGAGACCAAACAGGCGGATCTTCGTCAGGGGAATGCCGACGCGATTGGGCCCCTTGCGGTCCTGCACCCAGGCGGCGATCCATCGCTCGAGCAGGACGAGGTAGGCGGCGGCCGTCATGAGTCCACCCACCAGCAGCCCGATCTTCACGAGCGCGGCGAGCGTTCCGGGGGATGGGAGCAGGGGGTTCATGTGAGCCGATTCAAGCGAGCTGGTGGATGCGGAGATCGATGCCGACGGCCGGGACGTCACCACCCACTGCGGCCAGCGACGAGACTTCTCGGGCGAGTTCCGAGCGGATCGCGTCTGGGTCGTAGAGCCCGCGCCGCGAGAGCATGTTCCAGTAGAGCCGTCCCTCGGGCCAGACGCCGGCCGGTGGACGGATCGCCTGCTGGAACGTCTGTGCCCGCTGTGTCGCATTGACCCACGTGCCCGCCCGTTCCGCGAAACCAACCGCCGGCAGCCGCCAAGAGGCGATCGAGCCCGGCGCGAGTTCCGTGAGTGGCGATGCGAAGAGATCCTGCACGACAAGGCAGCCGAGGCCCTCGAAATGTCGCGACGTTTCCGCGTCGATCCAGGAGGCGGGATAACCGGCCGTGATCCATGCGGCATCGGCGCCTCCGCCGCGGACGAACGCGAGGAGGGCCTGCCAATCGTGCACCCTCCCCTGCGAGTCGACGGCACCGAAGGACGCCACGACATGCTCGACACCCGCACGGTTGGGACATTTTTCGGCGCGGATCGTGTAGCCACCAGGGAAGGTCGCATCCGTACCGGCCGTCGGGACGTGACCGCCGGCCAGGAAGGCGGCCGGATCGATGCTCCGCGCGACTCGGCAGAGCATCCAGGCCTCCTCGAGCGTGTGCATCGGCGAGACGGCCACGGCGAGCCGACCGGCCCGCTTCAGATCCGCCTGAAGGTCCCTGGCAACCTTCGACCACTCGACGATCGCTTCGCCGGTCTCCGATGATGTCCGACGGGCCTCGACCAGCCGGCTGGAGTCGTGCAAGTGGTGCCATCCATAACGGCCCTCGTCACAGATCCACCATCGATTCACATGGGGATTTTCACGGGGTTTGAGCCGGTAGACCGTGTCCTGATTCGACTCGGTCGTGATCGAGCAGCCGGTCGCGCATCCACCGCAGACGTTCGACTCGCTGCCGAGGAACCAGACCCGTTGTTGATAGAGGAAATCCTTGTCTCCGAGGGCGCCGACCGGACAGAGATCGACGACGTTTCCCGACAGCGGATTCTCGAGCGGAAAACCCGGGAAGACGTCGATTTCCTCCTTCGCACCCCGAGCCGAGACCATCAACTCGCTGCTGCCGGAGATCTCCCTCGTAAACCGCACGCAACGGGTGCACATGATGCACCGATCCACGAACAGGGTGACCGTCGGCCCGACGTCACGACGGCGGCTGTGGAAGGGCTGGATATCGGCTCGACGTTCGGCCTGCCCATGGGCGAAGTGATAGTCCTGGAGCAGGCACTCGCCCGCCTTGTCACACACGGGGCAGTCAATCGGATGATCGATGAGCAGCGATTCCTCCACCCGGGCCCTGCTCTCCTTCACCTTGTCACTTTCCGTGACGATCACGGTGCCATCCTTCACCGGTGTCTGACAGCCCGGCACGAGCTTGGGCACCATCGTGACCTTTCCGGTGGCGGCGTCTCGCTGACCCGTCTCGACAAGGCACATCCGACAGCTCGCCACGACCGACAGCCCCGGGTGCCAGCAGTAGTGGGGGATCTCGACGCCCGCCCGACGTGCGGCTTCGATGCAATTGAGCCGCTCATCCGGCCCGATCTCGATCTCCCGATCGTCGACGATCACCGTGGGCATCAGTGGGACCCCACGATCTGCAGGGCGGGAACGGGGTCGGTCACCATCCAGCCCTCCGGGTTGGTCCGCTTGATGTAGTCCTCGAATACGCCGCGGACCTTGTTGATCGCGTACTTGATCGGCCAGGCGGCACCATCAGCCAGGCCGCAGATCGTACTGCCGGGCATCATGCCCATGGTGTTCCCGATTTCAAGGAGGAGATCGAGGTCCCGCAGCCGACCCTTGCCGACCCGGATCCGCTCGAGCATCCGCAGGCTCCAACTTGTGCCCTCTCGGCAGGGGGTGCACTGTCCGCACGACTCGTGGGCGAAGAAACGGCAGGAATTATGGAGGAAATCAACGATGCTCACCGTTTCGTCGAGCACCACCACCGCGGCCGTCCCGAGCCCCAGGCACCCGACGCGGCCCGGTCCCGCGAAGTCCAGCGGAGTGTCGAGTTCGCTCTCGCTCATGAGACCCATCGAGATTCCGCCCGGGATGACCGCCTTGGCCCTTCTCCGCTTCCAGACACCTCCACCGTGCTCCTCGATCAAGGCCCTCGCCGTAATGCCAAGCGGCGCCTCGTAGCATCCCGGTCGCTCCACGTGTCCGGAGAGGCAGTAAAGCTTGGGGCCGTAGGAGCCAGGGTCGCGCGGATTGTTCGGATCGGGAGGCACGCCGATCGACTTGAACCACTCGACGCCACGCCGGGCGATCTGTGCCACGCAGGCCATGGTCTCGATGTTGTTCACGACCGTCGGCTTGCGGAAGACGCCCTCGATGGCCGGGAACGGTGGCTTGATCCGAGGCCAGGCCCGTTTGCCCTCGAGACTCTCGATGAGCCCTGTCTCCTCGCCGCAGATGTACGCCGCAGCTCCCCGATGGAGGTGAACGTCGAGTGAGAAGCCGCTGCCACGGATGTTCTTTCCGAGCCAGCCTCCGGCATAGGCCTCGTCGATGGCCGCCTGCAGCCGCTTCCAGGCCTTCGGATACTCGTAGCGCATGTAGATGTAGGCGGTCGTCGCCCTGGTCGCATAGGACGACAGGATGGTCCCTTCGAGCACCTGGTGGGGGTCGTCCTCCATCAGGATCCTGTTGTTGAACGTCCCCGGCTCGCTCTCGTCGGCGTTGACGCAGAGGTAGATCGGCCCCGGATGGTCCTTGGGCAGAAACGTCCACTTGAGTCCGGTCGAAAAACCAGCGCCCCCGCGGCCTCGAAGGCCGGAGGACTTCACCATCTCGACCACGTCTGCAGGCTGCTTGTCTCGGAGGGCCGCAGCCAGTGGCGCGTACCCGCCCCGTGCCGCATAACTGGCCAGCGTGTGGCCGTCGGGTGTGCCGACCGCCTCGAGCAGGACGGGCTTGGATGGCGTCATCTCAGGTCGCGGGCGACCGCGGCTCCTTGAGGGCCGCGATCGCGGCCTCGGGGGTCATGTTCGGGAGAAGGTCGTCGTTGGCAAGGATGCAGGGAGCGAAATCACAGGCACCGAGGCACTCCGCCGGTTCGATCGTGAGGCCGCCGTCGGCGGTCGTCCCGTGAGGATCGATGCCATGGGCGTGGCAGAGGCGCTCGAGCAGTTCGTCGCCACCCCTGAGCGCACAGGCGATCGAGCGCCAGACGAAGGCTCGCACCCGCCCACAGGGCTTCTCCTGGGGAAAGAACTGGTAGAAGGACAGGGTGTCCTGCACCTCGGCCGGGGCCAGCCCGAGCAGTTCTGCGATTTCCACGACGGCTGCGAGCGGCACGTGTCGCAGCCGCGCATAGACCACGTGCAGGGCCGGGAGCGTGAGGGCGCGGCGGTCCGGATAGTGCGGCGAGAGGGCCTCGATCTCGGCCACCATGTCGTCGGTGAGGATCTTGTTTGACGCGATCATGCGGCGAGGAAGGGTTCGAGTCGAGGGAATTTCACCGGCTCATCCGGAGCGGGCGTTGTGCCGAGCAGGCCTTCACTGCGTTCTCGATTCATCGTCATCGGTCGAGCTCCGCGGCGATGATGTTGAGGCTGCCGAGGACGGCGACGACGTCGGAGAGCGTGGGTCCCCGAATCAGGTGAGGACTGAGTGCGAAGTGCTGGACGCTCGGCGGTCGGCAGCGGGCGCGATAGGCCACATCTGTCCCGTCCCCCACCACATAAAAGCCGAGTTCGCCGTTGGGGGCCTCGATCGCCGCGTAGCACTCTTCGTGCGGCACCTCGAAGCCACGATTCGACATCGACAGTTCGAAGTGCGAGATGGTGCCCTCGATCGTCGAGTACACCTGCGGCTTCGAGGGCAGAGCCGTCCGCTGGTCGATGCCCACGCTGAGCGGGCCGGCAGGGAGATTCTCGATGGCCTGCGACACGATCCGCAGGCTCTCCCGCATTTCGGCCATGCGGACCAGGTACCTCGCGTAGCAGTCGCCGGCTGATGCGCAGCAAACCTTGAAATCGGAGTCGGAGTAGGCGAGGTAGGGGGCGTCTTTTCGCAGGTCGCGCGTCACGCCGCTGGCTCTGGCCACCGGGCCAGTCGCGCCGCGATTGGTGGCCTCGGCCTTTCCGAGCACCCCCACTCCCGTCGTACGGTCGCCGACGATGCGGTTGCGGGTCAGGAGCCGCTCCATGTCCTCGAGCGTTTTCGGAAATGTTCGGACGAAGGTCCGGATCTTCTCGATCACCAGGGGAGTGAAGTCCTGGGACGCGCCGCCCACGCGGGTGTAGCTGTTGGTAAATCGCGCTCCGCAGAGCGTTTCGAAGATGTCGTAGATCACCTCACGCTGATAGAAGCCGTAGAGGAAAAAGGTGAACGCGCCGGTGTCGAGGCCGACGGCGCCGTTGCACAGGAGATGATCGCTGATGCGGGCCAGTTCGGCGATGATCGTGCGAATCACCTTGCAGCGAGGAGTCAGGTCGATCCCCAGTAACGTCTCCACCGCGTGGTGCCAGGCCACATTGTTGGCCATGGGGGAGATGTAGTTCATGCGGTCGGTGACCGTCACGTACTGGTTGAACGTGAGGTGCTCGCCGATCTTCTCGAATCCGGAATGCAGATAGCCCATTTCCGGCATTGCATCGACCACTCGCTCCCCCTCGAGCTTGAGGACCAGCCGCAGCGTGGTGTGCGTGGCGGGATGCTGGGGACCGAAGTTGAGCGTCCAGAGGTAAGCCTCGCTGCGCGTGTCAGACGGGTTCCCAAGGGCGTTGTCCGCCGTTCGGATTCGACCCGCAGTTGTGGCAAGGGCGTCGACCATCAACTGTTCTCCCGGGTGATCACCGGAAAGTTATGTCGCTCACCACGGCCCTGCAGGGGATAGTCCTTGCGGAGCGGGTGCCCCGAAAACTCCTCGGGCATCACGAGCCGCCGCAGATCCGGATGGCCTTCGAAGCGAATGCCGAAGAGGTCCCAGACCTCCCTCTCCAGCCAGTCGGCGGCCTCCCAGATCGGCACCACACTCGGCACGGTGGGCGATGTGCATCCGGACGGATCGCTATCGACCGGTTCGTCCACGAACACCCGGACCGTGAGCCTGAGAGCGTCGCGAGTGGAGGCGAGCAGGTAGACCAGGCCGAATCGACGCTTCGCGTTTCGGTAGTCGAGGTAGTCGACGCAACTGACGTCCACGAGAAGGTCGAAGCCCGCCGAGGCAAGTCGCGAGCACACGTCGAACGAACGCTCGACCGGCACCACGATCCTCACCTGACCGCGAAAGACGGACCGACCGATTTCCGGGCAGACCCCATCGAGCGCGTCGAGAATCGATGCGAGGCGGGAGTCGTCCTCAAAGTGTTGCTCGTTGGGGTGGGCTGTGTCGCGCTCGGGCATGATCGTGGGCAAACCGTTCACGTGCGGGTTGGCGGCGTCAGACCGATCGGGCAGACCGATCGGGCGCGGATTGTGTGGAATGGCATGGATCCGAGGCCCGCTGGCTGAGTTGACGCTGGAGCAGAGGATTCCTGGAAGCGTCGAGGGTGAGCGGGGCATCGATCTCGACGAGCGCCCGTTTGCGGGCCTGGCGACCGGCCGTGTCGAACTCACGTCCGGTGATCGTGCCCTCACGCTGGATCTTGTCCTGGAGGTCGATGATCGCCTGGATCAACTGTTCCGGGCGTGGCGGACAGCCAGGCACGTACATGTCGACCGGGATGAAGCGGTCGATGCCCTGCACGACCGCATACGTGTCAAAGACCCCTCCAGTGCTCGCGCATGCTCCCATTGAGATGCACCATTTCGGCTCGCTCATCTGCAGCCAGATCCGTTGGAGAACCGGCAGCATTTTCATGACGACACGACCGGCAACGATCATCAGATCGCATTGCCGCGGACTGAAGCGGAAGACCTCGGCACCGAATCGGGCGAGATCGTGCTTGCTCGCGCCCGTCGCCATGAGTTCGATCCCGCAGCAGGCCGTCGCGAACGGCATCGGCCAGAGACTGTTTTTCCGGCACCAGTTGGCCAATTCGTCGAGCCTGCTGACGACGACATTCTCCGGAAGGTGGGCCGCGGGTGAAGGATTCACCGCCATCGAAACACCCCCTTCTTCCAGTCGTAGGCGAATCCCACCACGACCAGGCCGATGAACACCATCGCACCTGCGAACACCAGCCCCCGGCACGACACGAT
This sequence comes from Planctomycetaceae bacterium, assembly GCA_046091125.1. Taxonomy (GTDB): domain Bacteria; phylum Planctomycetota; class Planctomycetia; order Pirellulales; family UBA1268; genus UBA4655. The sequence goes on along the minus strand of JBJTBB010000259.1, from coordinate 8,146 downwards.
GCCAGTTGCCACGGACGCATCGACACCGTCCGGGGAGCGGCTTGCGACGGCCCACGGGTAGAGAAACAACAGTTCCACGTCGAACACGAGAAAGGTCAGGGCCACGAGGTGGAACCGCACATCAAAACGGCGGCGGGTGTCGTGCACTGGGTCCATGCCGCTCTCGTAGGGCATCGCCTTGACGGGCGTGACCCGTCGCGGTCCGAGACGCTCCGCGACGAAGACGAGACCGACAGACACGGCGGCTGCTACGGCCACAAACAGCAAGACCGGAAGGATGGCGTCCATTCGGGCTCTGAAAGCGATTTTGGGCCAGGTTTTGGCACTTCGTGAAATTTCGCACGAAGTCAGAACACGTTATACCGTCGCGGGCCTGCCCTGGCGAGTTGCGTCCAACCGGGCCCCGACGGGTCAGTCGTTGGGGCCCAAAAGCGTGTAAAACCTTGCTTGTTTCCAGGAATGCCAATCACACCGATGAAACATCTCCTGCCACGACGAAGAACGGAACCCCGGGGGTTCGACTTGACGGTGTTTCTGGTTGGGGCCGTGCTTTGGCCGGCTTTGGTCTCGGTCGGCCACGCCGCTCCCGAAAACGGTCCGGACAACTGGCCGCGGATGCGAGGACCTGAAGCCACCGGTCGAGGTTCGGGCGTACGGCTACCTCCCCAGTGGGATGAGGCCGCATGGGCTTGGACCGCGACACTCCCTGGGACGGGCAACGCTTCGCCGATCGTGTGGGGGGATCGGGTGTTCGTCGTGTCGGCCCTGCCGGAAGACGGATCGAAGCGACTGACCTGTTTCTCGGCCACCGATGGAAAACGACTTTGGGAACGGTCGTATCCTGGTTCCCTCGACGCGTTGCACAAGCAGAACAGTCTGGCCACGAGCACGCCGGCCGCCGACGCCATGGGGGTTTACTGGCTTCGGCACATCGATGGAAAGGTGCTGGCCGAAGCCGTCGCCCACGACGGACGCCCCCTGTGGACGCGGGAGGTTGGGCCATTCGCCGGAGAGCACGGCTTCGGTGCCTCGCCCGCGGTCTGGAGGGATGTCCTCATCGTTCCCGGCGACAGTGACGCCGCGAGTTTCGTGGTCGGTCTGTCCACGGCGGATGGATCCGAGCGATGGCGACTGCCGAGGGATACGGCTCGCACCGCCTACTCCACGCCGCTGGTGCTCGAGACGCCCGGGCGGGGGCCTGCGGTCGTTTTGGCGAGCATGTCCCATGGACTGACGGGGCTCGATCCGCGCGATGGCCGTGTGCTCTGGGAGAGAAGGTGCTTCACCAAGCGGACGGTGTCATCCCCGATCGCCGTCTCGACCGGAGCGATGCACCTGGTCCTCGGATCGTGCGGCGAAGGCGGTGGTGACAACATGCTCGTCGCGGTCCGATTCCCCCTGGCGGACGACGCGGGTGAGGGAGCTGGAAAGCCCGCGGAGCCGGAGATCGCCTGGCAGGTCGACCGCAGTGCGAGCCCCTATGTCCCCACGCCGCTCGTGGCTGGCTGTGGCGTGATTCTCTGGGGCGATCGCGGCGTGGTGACCTGCGTCGACATGACCACGGGAGCCGAACGCTGGAAGGGTCGCGTGGGGGGCAACTTTTCGGCCTCGCCGATCCTTCTCGACGGAATGATCCTCAACGTGTCCGCCGAGGGGGAGATCGTGACGCTGGCCGATGGCCAAGCGTTCGAGGTGCTCGGCCGATCACCGCTGGGCCAGCCCTCGCGCGCGACACCAGCCGTGGCCGGGGGCAGGGTCTTCATACGAGGGGAGCAGTCGCTGCGGGCGATCGAGGGACGTTGAGCCATTCGATCGTCCGCCTGCCGGCACGGTCGTCGGTCAGGCTGCCCGGGATGCAGGTTCCGTCAAGCGACTGCATGCCGCCTCGATCAGGCGACAATACGACTGCTTGCAGTACCGATAGATGCCGATGGATGCCTCGAACGTCAGCGGACGGTCGAAGATCTCTCGCGTTTCGGGAACGCACTCCTTGGGCGCGTCGATCGTGGAAAAGTAATCGTCGAACTTGAAGCGGCCGCCGACCATGTCGCCCGACGGCGCGACCCAGACGTTGTGCACACCCAGAGCGTCGGCGACGATCAGCCCGTGGAGCGACTGACTGATCACGGCTTCACAGGAAGCGATGGCCGTCACGACGGCCCATGGATCATCGCCCGGGTCGATCAGAAGGTGACGCTGTCGGTTGTGCGTCCGCCACCGAGAGACGCTGCGCACATGTGGTACGAGTCCGACCCGATACAGCTTTGCCGAGGGTTCGACGAAGCCGTCCACGAGCACGAGCGGGTCACCGAGAAACGTCGACTCGCTTGCGCCGAGGGCATCGAGCGAACGAACGCCGCGGACCGCGACCACCTCCAGCGGACGCGCTGCCTCGTGAGGCGGTGGAGAGAGGAAGCCCGATCCACAAACGACCGACATCGCAGAGGCCTTCTCCAGAATGCTCCCGGCACCAAGCAGGTGGGGCTTGCGTCGGTCAGCCGCGAACCGCTGGGAGACACCCGTGATCGCCTGAAAAAAGTTGGGATTGATGTCGTCGCCAAAATTGGGGCGGCCCACATGCCACCACAGCGGCACGCCCCGATGAGTGAACCGCCAGCGTGCAAGCCGTCGCAGTTTCTCGATCCGCCTTTCGAATCGCATGGGTTGGTCCGAGTGGATCCGGATGGAATGCGGGTGTCCGGCAGTGGATGACCGCGTCTCAGGCGGCGAGCCTCGCCGCGTAGCCGAGTTGCTCGAAGTCGACCGCGTAGAGCTTCGCGACGGTGGCACGGGTCGTCTCTGACCAGAGGGACGATGCGGTGCGGACGAAGGAGGCGTTGAGCCTCCCGAGGTCGTCCAAGAGCCGCACGCCCGACCGGGCGAGGTCGCGGTCATCAAGGAGTGTTTTCAGCCCCGTTGCAAGCGACTCCATGGGAATCAGATGGTCGTAATGGATCGCGCCTGTTCCCAGCAGTCGCACCTGCAGGTCGAAGTGGATGTCCCATTCGATGCCGCGAGAGTCGAGAACGTCGACGAACCGGTCGAACGGGATGCTGCGCTGCATCCAGCGGATGCGCCTGAGTGGCTCCAGCGGAGACACACCCTCGAGCAGCGGGCCAAAATAACCGCCGTAGTAGGTCGCCATCTGAAAACGGCGGGCGAACCGGTTCAGCTTGTTGTGGTAATTGGAGGCGACGCGGTCGAATGGATCGCGGACGACGGAAAAGGTCGTGTAGTCGCCGTACCTTTGCAGAAGCGCCTCGGTGTCCTCGCTCGGCCAGATCACCTCGTAGGTTCCGCCACGGCCTGGTTCGGTCGGTCCGCGGACCAGCGGCAGGACCCGGCGAGGATTGTCTCCGGGGCGACCAGCGTCCCCCCCCAGCCGTGCGAGAAGACCATACATCGTGGTCGATGCGCACTTGGGCAGCGGCCGGTAGACCAGCCTGCATGGCTCGCAGATGATCAGTCGGATCGATCGGATGGCAAGAACCCCTTGCCTCATCTATCGACGACTTCGGGACATACCATGATGTGTCTCGGGAGCGGCGTGGCCGATTGCCCCGGTTGCCCTGACCAGTTAGCTTCACCGTTCTGGATCCCTTTACCGAACTCTCACGCGGCATCACGCGATAGGACACCATGGCAAGCAGGATCTCGGTGCGGGGCCCCGTCGTTGAACTCGACGGTGACGAGATGACCAGGATCATCTGGGACTTCATCAAGCGGACGTTGATCCTGCCCTACCTCGACCTCGACCTTCACACGTTCGACCTGTCGATCACGAATCGGGATGCCACCGGCGATCAGGTCACGATCGATGCCGCGGAGGCCATCGCGGCCTGCGGCGTGGGTGTCAAGTGTGCGACGATCACTCCTGATGAGGCTCGGGTCAAGGAGTTCGGCCTCAAGCAGATGTGGAAGAGCCCCAACGGGACCATCCGCAACATTCTCGGCGGCGTGATCTTTCGCGAGCCGATCATCATCCGGAACAGTCCTCGGCTCGTGCCCGGCTGGACGAAGCCGATCGTGGTCGGACGGCACGCCTTCGGGGACCAGTATCGTGCGACCGACACGCGGATTCCTGGCAAGGGAACGCTCACGCTGACCTTCACACCGGCCGACGGCTCGAAGCCGATGGAATTCAAGATCTTCGAGTTCCCCGGACCGGGCGTGGCCTTGGCGATGTACAACCTCGACGATTCGATCCGTGACTTCGCTCGCGCCACTTTCCGCTACGGACTGGCGAGAACGTATCCGGTGTACCTCTCCACGAAGAACACGATCCTGAAGGCCTACGACGGAAGGTTCAAGGACATCTTCCGGGAGATATTCGACGCGGAATTCAAATCCGAGTTCGACGCGAAGGGGCTGACCTACGAACACAGGCTTATCGACGACATGGTCGCCAGCGCCCTCAAGTGGGAAGGTGGCTATGTCTGGGCCTGCAAGAACTACGACGGCGACGTGCAGAGCGACATCGTCGCCCAAGGATTCGGATCCCTCGGCCTGATGACGAGCGTGCTCATGACACCCGACGGCAGGATCGTGGAAGCCGAGGCGGCCCATGGCACGGTGACGCGACACTACCGTCAGCACCAGCAGGGAAAGCCGACGAGCACGAATCCGATCGCGTCGATCTTCGCGTGGACGAGGGGGCTTGCGCATCGCGGCAAGCTCGACGCCACACCGGATGTCATACGATTCGCCGAGACACTCGAGCGGGTCTGCGTCGAGACGGTCGAGAAGGGAAAGATGAGCAAGGACCTGGCCGTCCTCATCGGAAAGGATCAGCCCTTCCTCAACACGGAGGACTTCCTGGCCGTGATCGACGACGGGCTTCGCGCGGCGCTTGCGACATGAGACGCGTCGGACATCGGCCGCCGATGGTCGGATTGGCTGGCCGCCGATGCAACGGGGCCCGCGGCGCGCATGCCGCCCGCGCGGTCGTCTTTCTGGTCGGACTATTTCCTGGGATGGGCCTCATGCAAGCGATTCAATCAGGGGACGTCGATCCCGAGGACCCATTTGTCTGGCTGGAGGAGATCGACGGGGACCGCGCGCTGGAGTGGGTGAGGGGCCGGAATGCCGACTGCCTCGAGTCGCTCGCCCGCGGCGAAGAATTCGCGACGCTCGAATCCCGACTGCTGGGCATCCTCGATTCCAAGGCACGCATCCCGCTCGTCACTCGCCTCGGCGGCAGCTTCGTCAACTTCTGGCGGGATGCGACCCACCCGAGGGGGCTTTGGCGGCGGACCTCGCTCGACGGCTATCGGCTCGCTGAGCCCCCATGGGAGACCATACTCGACCTCGATCGCATCGCGACCGACGAAGACGAAAACTGGGTCTGGCACGGCGCAACGGTCCTCGAACCCGATGATCGGCTCTGTCTCGTCCAGTTCTCGCGCGGCGGAGCCGACGCCGAGGTCATTCGGGAATTCGACCTGGTGTCGAAGCGATTCGTCGAGGGAGGCTTCGTCGTTCCAGAGGCGAAGACGACGGTTTCGTGGAAGGACCGCGACACACTGTTGGTCGCCACGGACTTCGGCCCCGGATCGCTCACGGACTCCGGCTACGCGAGGTCCGTGCGCGAGTGGCGGCGGGGAACCCCCCTGGCCTCCGCGCTCGTGGTCTACGAGGGTGAACCGCAGGACATGCGCGTGATGGGATTCGTCGACCGCACGCCGGGCTTCGAGCGGGAGTTCGTGCTGCGGCAGCGATCGTTTTACTCCAACGAATTGTTCGCACGGCATAACGCTCGACTGCACAAGCTGCCGAAGCCCGACGATGCATCCGCCCTGGTCCACCGGCAGTGGGTGTTTCTCGAACTGCGGAGCGATTGGTCGGTCGGCGGACGGTCCTGGAAGGCGGGGTCGTTGCTGGTGGCCGATTTCGATCGCTTTCTCGACGGTGAAGCCCGCTTCGAGTCGCTGTTCGAGCCGACCGAACGATCGTCGCTCAAGGCCTTCGCTCCGACCAGGGGAAGCCTCCTCATCGCGACGCTCGAGAACGTCCGGACCCGCGTTTTCAGCTGCCGTTTCGAGGGTGGTCAGTGGCGGCGGGAGGCGGTCGTGGGCGTGCCGGAAACAGGGACGGCCTCGGTCGTGCCCCTCGATGAATTGGACTCGGACGATTTTTTCCTGGTGACGGCCAGTCCGCTCTCGCCATCGACACTCTCGCTGGTCACCGATCCGATGGCCGCGGGAGAGCCGCTCAAGTCGACGCCCGCCTTCTTCAACGCCGAGTCACTGGTCGTGTCGCGGCACGAGGCCGTGTCGAAGGATGGAACCCGGGTGCCGTATTACCAGGTCTCCAGGGAATCCCTCCCGGCCGATGGTTCCACGCCGACGCTGCTCTACGGATACGGTGGCTTCGAGATTCCGTTGCTACCCGATTACAACCCGCTGGTCGGTGCCGCCTGGTTGGAGCGGGGTCGCGCGTATGTAGTGGCCAACATCCGTGGAGGCGGTGAGTTCGGACCGCGTTGGCATCAGGCAGCGTTGCGGGAGAATCGGCCGCGTGCCTACGAGGACTTCATCGCCGTCGCGGAGGATCTCGTGCGACGAAAGGTGACCAGTCCCTCACGGCTTGGCATCAAGGGCGGCTCCAACGGCGGCCTGCTCGTCGGCAACATGCTGGCGATGCGTCCCGACCTGTTCGGGGCGGTCGTCTGTCAGGTGCCGCTCCTTGACATGCGCCGCTACAATCGACTCCTCGCCGGTGCGAGCTGGATGGAGGAATACGGCGACCCGGACGATCCGGCGCAATGGGCGTTCATTCGCGGATTTTCCCCGTACCATGCGATCGAGCGGCACCTATCCGGAAAAGTCGCCGCTTCCGAACGATTGCCGCCGCTCCTGCTCACCACATCCACCCGCGACGACCGTGTCCATCCGGGTCATGCCCGCAAGATGGCGGCCAAACTCCTGGCGGCGGGGGCGAATGTGCTGTCCTACGAGAACATCGAGGGAGGCCATGGCGGTGCGGCGGACAACCGGCAGCGAGCCTTCATGGAGGCACTCGGCTACGTGTTTCTCGAGCGGGAGTTGAACGGAAGCGGGCGACGAACGTCCGGCGGGCGATGAGAAAGGCTTGTCGACTCGTGGCGTGATGCCGCGGACGCATGGAGCGCGTTCGACGGCAGACGGAGGGATGTCCCGAGATGGTCGACCACGTTGCGATCCTCGCCGACCTCGTGAGGAGGCCGAGCGTCAATCCGATGGGCCGTGACGTGTCGGGGCCGGAGTATCTCGAAGGTCGCGTCACCGATCATCTCATCCAGCGATTGACGTCCATCGGCGTTCCTTGCGCGCGGCAGGCAGTGAGTCCTGGTCGTGACAACGTGCTTGCGAGGCTTGACCCGCCCCAGGGGCCCAGTGGACAACTGATGCTCTGGGACGCGCACCAGGACACGGTTCCGGTCGACGGAATGACCATCGACCCGTTCACACCTCTCGTGCGGGACGGTCGATTGCAGGGACGTGGAGCCTGTGACGTGAAGGGGGGCATGGCGGCGATGCTCGCAGCCCTGGAGAAGCTGCGGCGAGAGGGTGGGGCGCATCGACCGATTCTGTTCGCAGCCACTGTCAACGAGGAGTTCGGATTCTCGGGCGCGAAGGCGCTGGCAGCGTTGTGGTCGTCGCAGGGCGAGTCTGCCCTCCCAGCGATTGCCTCGGAGCGGCCCGGCTCCGCGATCGTCGCCGAGCCGACGTCCCTGGATGTCGTCACGACCCACAAGGGCGCCGTTCGTTGGCGGATCCGCGTGAACGGTCGTGCCTGCCACAGTGCCTTCCCTGAAAATGGACGCAACGCAATCTATCCGGCGGCGCGGGTGGCTCTGGCGATCGAATCGCTGGCGACCGATCTCCTGACACGGCCTCAGGGATCTTGCGGACCGCCGACCCTCAGCGTGGGCACCATTCGCGGAGGGACAGGGGTGAATCTCGTGCCGGATCGAGTCGGTTTGGAGGTCGAACGGCGGTTCGTTCCAGGCGAGTCGCCATCAGGTGCGCGGCGGGAGGTGATCGAAAGGGTCGATCGGTACTTGAAGGCTGCTGGATTCGACGCCGGAGTCGTCGAGCACGAGGAGCCCTTTCTCGAAAGTGCCGGACTGCCCGATGAGGCCTCGGACCTTTCCGCCAGCATCAGG